>NZ_JBALPC010000224.1:0-6490 GCF_036965225.1 Bacillus sp. JJ1474
AAAATAAATTCTTTTTGATAGTTTGCATATAAAGAAAACCCATTTCTAGTTAATGGGTCTCTCAAAAATTAATTCAAAATAGGAAGCTGTACCTATACCGGACGTAGCTATTTCAGGAGCAACTAATTGTATAAATCTCCAGCCGTCTTTAGCTTTTTCATTTATGACATCTTGATAGTTTGATTTTGGTTTACTAGACAATCTAGTGAATTCTATTTTCACAAATGTATATTCGTACATAATTTCACCTCAATTATTTTTCTAACTAATGTACGAATGTTCTTGGAAAAAGTTTCGGACATTTATAACACGCATTACGACCACAATATGCAGTAGCTTCTTCAATAATCGGGCGCTTTTCTGAAATAAGGAAAGCGTCTTTCTTCATGAAAAGGGCCATTTAATGGAACAAGACTTTAAACAAAACTAGATATCTATGTGAGATTGTGAAGAAATGTACTTAACCTAAATGGCGGGTTACTTCAATAGGAGTACCTCTAGAAGAATGGTTAGAAAATTCACATTTTACAACTTTTACCTTACTTTAAATGGTATATTTAATATATATAAGGAAAAGGGTGAGTAAATGGGAGCCTGGAAGAATCCTATTCTTTTAATATCAGGAATTGGAATTTCATATTTAGGGAACTGGATTTATTTGATTGCACTTAATATTTCAATTCTGAATTTGACTGGATCTGCTGCTGCTGTCGCAGGACTTTATATTATTAGACCTATCGCCATCTTGGTCACTAATACTTGGTCTGGAAGTGTTATTGATCGAGTAAACAAAAGAAAACTGATGATATTTATTGATATTATACGAGGGTTATTGGTGCTTTTAATTCCTTTTATCGGAAACCTATGGATTATTTATATGATTCTACTGTTGATAAATATGGTAGGAGCATTCTTTGGACCAAGTTCATCAGTATATATAACAAAATTAGTTCCATCTGAAAATCGAAAAAGATTTAATTCAATTATGAGCATGACAAGCTCAGGTGCTTTTCTGTTAGGTCCAGCAATCGCTTGAATCTTGATTATGTATGTAGGTACTGAACTATGTATCATCATTAATGCCATTACTTTTATTATTTGTGCGTTCTTCATTTATCTTCTTCCTAACGTTGATGAGAATATTAATAATGTTCGAGACCCAATACGTTTGCGAACTATTTTTGAAGATTGGAAGGTAGTTAGAGAGTTTGCCATGAAAGCTAAATTTTTCATTTTAGTTTACTTATTATTTCAAGGTGCAATGTTAATTGGGTTTGCTTTAGATTCACAAGAGGTAACATTTATTAAAAAAAACCTTCAGTTATCAGATCGAGATTACGGACTTATTGTAAGCATAACTGGTGGTGGTGCTTTAGTTGGTGCGTTTATGTCTGCACTGGTAGCGAAGAAGGTCCAATTAAAAATATATCTAGGAGCTGGGATGTTCTTAACATCAATTGGTTATGTCTTCTTTTATTCTTCATATAACTTTGTAACAGCAACGATTGCATTTGTATTTTTAGGTTTCTTTATGGCATTTGCTAATGCAGGTTACGCAACTTTTTTCCAAAACAATGTACCAGTTAATATTATGGGGAGGTTCGGAAGTATAGCTGATATGTTACAAGGAATGATCCAAATTGGATTTACACTCATTTTAGGCTTTTTCTCTGAATGGTTCTCTTTACAATTCGTATGTATTATATTTTCTGTGGCTGGGACATTACTTGCATTTGTTCTCTTTACGACTATATTAATGCCATCTAAAGCAAATTATTTTAGTGAGAATGCAAAGGTAGTTAATGGATAAGTAAGAAAATGGAGTGATCTTATGGAAAGAAAATATAATGATTTAATAGGAGATATTCTAGATGGAACTGGAGAGAAAGATAACTATAAGCTAGAGTTCAATAAGTGCGAGCCATCTTCAGCAGCCACTGATCTTCAACAATCGGGCGCCATTCTTGAAGAAGGTGTTCTTTTGTATCGGACCATTTTCTTCAATAACATTTGATAAAGAAATATCTTCATCAGAAATGAGAGTTATACTATTTGCTATTTCATGATATGTCTGTTATTCTTAAGAAGAATTATTTTTGTTCTTTTTTCAGATTGAGAATAGATTTTGTTTTTCGTCTAAGGTATTTGAGCAAGGATAGTAACACAATGTGTGGAGATCCACACGAGGAGGCAACAATTATGGAACAAGGTAAAGTTAAGTGGTTTAATGCAGAAAAAGGTTTTGGATTTATCGAGCGTGAAGCAGGAGAAGACGTATTCGTACATTTCTCAGCAATCCAAAGCGAAGGTTTCAAATCTTTAGACGAAGGTCAAAGTGTAACGTTTGAAATTGAACAAGGACAACGTGGCCCACAAGCTACAAACGTTCAAAAAGCTTAATAATAGCAGATGGCAGACCCTAAATGAAGGGTCTGTTTTTTTATTTGCTTAAATTGCTTTTATCTGTATTAAGGGACAGTAGGAGTGCCAATTCAAGATAATATACGGAACAAGAGACTTTATCAACAAAATGAAAGCCCTATTCAATAAATGAATAGGGCTTGTGCAACAATCATGAAACACAATCAGTAATAGTACAAATGGTAGACTAAGTATAGCACACTGTAGTAGTAATCCCTAATTTAACATTTTTATGGGTATTTTTCCTTCTACAATTAAGATTAAGATCATGTTCTAGTTATTCCATTATAGGGCGCGATTGCGAAAAAAAGTAAAAGGGATGATACATATTAGATATGATCATTTGTATTTCACCTAATTTTTTATGACTTTTTACGATTTAGGTCTTGATAACATACGCTAAGACATTATTGGGTAGATAAAACCCTGATTTCCTTTCACTAAAATAAAATTCCCCCTTTCTGTAGATTAACTATACCAAAAAGGGGGTGAGGTCAGGGATATTAGTAATTAGATTTTGGGTCAAATATTTTCTATGTTTTTTGAGTATGAAAGAAAGTTTTTCTCGTTTAACCAAAAAACGGTCGTTTATGGTGAGATGAACTACTCGTAGTATTTTATGTGATGTACCATTATTTGAGATGTAAAAAAAGATAGAACAGCGGTATCATGAATTTGCCAAATTCTTTGTATCTTTTGTCCCAAATGGAAGCATCTCATATATTTTTTCAGCAAGTGCTTGTGGAGACTCCTTTGCCCCTCTTTTAATCCAATCGGTAACAATATTAAAGATACCACCTGCTAAAAACAGGATTTGCATTCTGCTCATGTCATGATTCCGCGTAATATCCGCTTGAAAGACCTTTTCCATTGCATAATTCAAATAATCAAGCAGCATACTAGATATATTTGAATCAATTAACTTTCCTGAGGGCTTCTGTGCAGACATATAGCCCTCTATGATATATTCAATAATTAGCTGCATACTATCATATGGATCTAAACTTTCAACCTCTTTCAAAAATTGTTGAACAATTTCATCCACAGATGCTTGCACGACGTCGTAAACGTTACGGTAGTATTTGTAGAATGTGACTCTGGCAACTCCAGCCTTTTTGCAAATAGCTGTTACAGTTATATCTTGCAGTTTATGTTCATGCAACAGTGCGCTCAAAGCCTCCATAATGTATCTCTGAGAGTGTATACTGTCTTCTCTTGACTTCCTCAAAGCTAACACATCCCTTCATTCTGTTCGTTTTATGTGCAAATCATCACATAGTTCTTGAAATATGGAAATTCCCAGTTATACTTACACATGTAAGTACAATTGTTAGTATGATGATAATGCCATTGTATAAAAGGGCATTATTGCTGTCAATGTGTACCATTTTCTTTGTTTCCTTTTGGCGATTTGCCGCCATTCTGCAAGCTATAAATAGGGAGGGATATTCTATGAATTTATCATATACTTATTAATCTTTTTAAATGAATAATATGTGGTTTTGATGTTTGTGAATTTCTAGATTACAACGTAAGAACAAGACAAATTTTCAATAAGAATAGGGTGAGATTCAATTGGCAAAATATCTGTATAAGTTAGGACATTGGGCAGTAAATCATAGGAAAAAGGTTGTATTAAGTGCGCTCGCAATTCTTATTGCATTAGTGCTTTTTGCAGGCAACATGGGTTCCTCCTTCAGGGATGAGCTGAGCATTCCGAATACACCGGCAGATAAAGCAGGAAAATTAATTGAAAAAGAGTTTAAAGTGATGCAACCAGCAGGTGCCCAAGTAAAAGTGGTATTTCAAGCACCAAAAAACGAAACCTTGGAGTCAGCGGAAGTACAACAGAAAATTGCGGAAGTTCTAGATGAGATTATAAAAGATTCAGCTGTTGATTCTTTGGCAACACCTATGCAGTTGCAGAACCTCAGTAATGATAGGACAATCGGATATGCAGTCGTTACGTACAAAGTGAAAGCGGAAAAGGTCACAAAAGCTTCTAAGGATAAGATTTTAGATAGTATTGAAACAACAAGGGATGCCGGCATTCAAACGGAATTATCAGGAGGCGATATCCAATTTTCTGACTCAGAGACTTCAGGTATGACTGAAATTGTTGGAGTACTTGTTGCCTTCGTAGTCTTGGCATTTACTTTTGTGTCTTTTCTAGCAGCTGGATTGCCGATTCTCACTGCGATAATTGGATTAGCGATTGGAATGCTAGGAATCATGATTGGGACCAATTATGTGGAAATCCAATCTGTTTCCTTATCATTAGCTGCCATGCTGGGACTCGCAGTGGGCATTGACTATGCGCTCTTCATTATCAATCGCTTTAGACAGCAGCTTGCACAAGGAGATTCTATTCCAGAATCTGTTGCCATCGCAACGGGAACAGCGGGAAGTGCCGTAATCTTTGCAGGATTAACTGTTATTATTGGTCTTTTGGGATTGGCTGTTACAAAGATTCCATTCCTGACAGCGATGGGCGTATCCGCTGCCTTTACTGTGCTCGCAGCTGTGTTGGTTTCCGTCGTCATATTACCAGCCATATTAGGACTTGTCGGTCATAAGATTGCCCCATCTAAACAAAATCGATTCTTACAAAAGATGACTGGGGCAGGTAAGAAACACGCTGGTTCAAATAAATGGGGGGAATTTGTCATAAGACGTCCTCTAATTGTTACGATTTTCGCTACCGGACTACTTGCAGTGATTACGATTCCATTTTTCCATATGAACCTTGGCCTGCCTTCGGATGGAACAACAAAGTCCACAGAAACGACTGAAAGAAGAGCATATGATTTATTGACGGAAGCATATGGAGAAGGATTTCATGCCTCTTTAGTGGTAGTGGCAAAATCAGAGGAAGTAGCAGCTGAAACGCAAAATGCTATGAACACCATTGCAAAAGAAGTGGGTAACCTATCTAACGTGAAAAGTGTGACACCAGTAATCCCTGGGCCTTCTGGAAAGATTTATATGATTTCCGTCACACCAAAAACAGGACCAGACGATACAAAGACGAAGGACTTGGTAAAAGCAATCCGGGATAAAACGAACCAGACCGAGAAAGAATATGGAATTGAACTAATGGTAACGGGCACAGCAGCGATGAATATTGATATTGCGCAGAAGCTGAGTGATGCCTTGCCGGTTTTCGCTTCCATTATTGTGGGACTTGCATATGTACTCTTAGTTCTAGTGTTTAGGTCTCTGCTCATTCCATTAAAAGCAGTTTTAGGGTTCCTACTTTCTCTTGGTGCTACGTTGGGAGCCGTGGTATTTTTCGTGCAGGATGGGCATTTCCAAAATATATTTGGTTTCCCTGCTGCCGGTCCGATCTTAGCCTTCTTGCCTGTCATTCTGATTGGCATTCTGTTCGGACTCGCCATGGACTACGAGGTGTTCCTAGTGAGCAAAATGCGGGAGGTCTATACGCATACAGGCGATCCGAAGAGAGCTATTTTAGATGGAATGCTTGAGAGCGGTAGAGTCGTAGTCGCAGCAGGATTAATTATGATTGCTGTATTTATTGGATTCATGTTGGCACCTGATACCATCATTAAATCCATAGGTATGGCTCTTACATTCGGTGTTTTCTTTGACGCATTCGTCGTGAGAATGACAATCGTACCTGCAGTTATGACTCTTATGGGTAAGTCAGCCTGGTACTTGCCAAAATGGCTAGATAAAGTTTTGCCTAACATTGATGTTGAAGGAGAAAGCATTATACAACGCATGGAAAACAAAAGTGAAAAAAAATATATAAACAGAACAGTTAAAGTTAATTCATAGTTGTATTCAGTTAAAAACCGCTTCCCTATAATATTAAAGGGTTCCGTTCTGAGATGCTTTTGTAGTTTTATAAAAAAGATTGATCATTTAAAACAAAGTTCGATTATTTAAAATAAAGTTTGATTAAAAATCCTGTGTTGATAGGCAGGATTTTTTCTTATTCCACAATCGGGCCATTTTCTTGAATAAAGTTGGAAGGTTATGTGTTATAAATTTAAGTTGATCAAAAAAGGAAATTTATGGAGTTTGCAGAATTAGTTAACGAATA
>NZ_JBALPC010000225.1:0-1686 GCF_036965225.1 Bacillus sp. JJ1474
AAATAGAGGTGTTATATATCGTGTTGAAGCAATTTTTACCGGATCAGCATGTTAGAAGTATATTTGAGATTACCCCTGAAAAGTTGAAGGAAAACGGAATAAAAGGAATTATTACTGATTTAGATAACACCCTTGTCGAATGGGATCGACCGAATGCAACACCAAAGTTGATAAATTGGTTTGAAGAAATGAAAAACAGCAATGTGATGATTACGATCGTATCAAATAATAATGATAATCGGGTTAGGTCTTTTTCTGAGCCGCTTAACATCCCTTTTATCCCATTGGCTCGAAAACCTTTAGGACGGGCTTTTAATAGAGCATTACTTGAAATGGGTCTTAAGAAAGAGGAAACAGTCGTTATTGGCGATCAATTATTAACTGATGTTTTGGGCGGTAACCGAAGCGGATTTCGGACCATTCTTGTTGTTCCAGTTGCGCAGACTGATGGTTTTATTACTCGGTTCAATCGTAAAGTGGAGAGATTAATCTTAAATTGGTTTAGGAAAAAAGGCATGATTCAGTGGGAGGATTAATTTGTGAGTGAACAATATATTTGTATAGGCTGCGGTGTGAAGATTCAAACTGAAGATCCAGCCGCAATTGGTTATGCACCTTTATCAGCGCTGGAAAAGGAAGCGATTATTTGTCAGCGCTGTTTTCGCTTAAAACATTATAATGAAGTGCAGGATGTTGATTTAACGGATGATGACTTTCTGAAAATTTTAAATGAACTAGGTAAAAGTGATTCTTTGATTGTGAAAATCATTGATATATTCGACTTTAACGGGAGCTGGCTGCCGGGACTGCATAGGTTTGTCGGAAAAAATAAAATCCTGCTTGTAGGGAATAAAGTCGATTTGTTGCCAAAATCGGTTAAACACAATAAGTTAATTAATTGGATGAAGCAAGAAGCAAAAGAGCTAGGCCTTAAGCCAGAAGATGTTTTTCTAGTAAGTGCTGCTAAAGGGAAAAATATTTCTGAGGTGGCTGAAGCAATTGATGTATATCGAAAAGGTAAAGATGTTTATGTTGTTGGCTGTACGAATGTTGGGAAATCAACATTTATTAATCGAATTTTAAAAGAGGTAACAGGAGAAGGTGATGTGATCACAACCTCACATTTTCCAGGTACAACTCTTGATATCATTGAAATCCCCTTATCGGATGGGAAGTCACTTGTTGATACGCCAGGAATAATAAATCATCACCAAATGGCTCATTATGTTGATAAGCGTGAATTAAAAATCATTACGCCGAAAAAAGAAATAAAGCCGACAGTCTTTCAGCTGAATGAGGGGCAAACCCTCTTTATTGGAGGCTTAGCGCGCTTTGACTATAAAACAGGCGGACGCAGATCCTTTGTTTGCCATTTCTCCAATGATTTAAATCTTCACCGTACAAAATTGGAAAATGCAGATGAATTATACAAAAACCATGTTGGTGAAATGTTAACGCCGCCTAGGATGGAACAAATGGACAGCTTCCCGGAACTTGTTAAACATGAATTTACAATTAAAGAAGGAAAAACGGATATAGTTTTTTCAGGTCTTGGCTGGATTACAGTCAATGAACCTGGGGCAAAGGTAGCTGCATATGTTCCAAAGGGTGTTCATGCCTTATTAAGAAAATCAATAATATAATTTTTTAGAGTTAGAGAGATGTCTAGCTCCAGCGCCTACCCCC
>NZ_JBALPC010000225.1:1851-7859 GCF_036965225.1 Bacillus sp. JJ1474
CTTTGATTGTTCCGAAGGCACTTGCGTTTTTCTGATAAGGGGAGAGAAATTGTGAAAAAGTTTTTTGCCGTTATAGGGGATCCGATTGCCCATTCCATGTCACCTGCCATGCATAATGATTTATTTCAAGCCTATCGTATAGATGCCCATTACCATCCTCTTCACGTCAAGAGAGAGGATTTAGCAGATGCTATAAAGGGGTTAAAAGCCATCGGGATTTCAGGATTTAATGTGACTGTTCCACATAAGGAAACGATTATTCCATTGCTTGACGTACTTGATCCACTTGCACAATCAATTGGAGCTGTAAACACAGTTGTGAATCAGGACGGCAAACTGATTGGCTATAATACTGATGGCAGCGGCTATGTTAAAGGGCTGCATAAGGAAATGCCAAATTTGAAGGATAAAAAAGTATTGGTTATCGGTGCTGGCGGTGCAGCAAGAGCTATTTATTTCACAATTGCGGAGGCTGGAGTTGAAAAGCTGGATATTTGTAATCGGACAGTATTAAAGGCAGAGGTAATTAAGAATGATTGTCCATATTCAGTCGATTCCAATGTGTATGATATAAAAAGTGCGGAAGAAAATCTTGGATTATATGATCTAGTTATTCAGACAACACCTGCAGGTATGGCGCCAAAAGTTCAAGATTTACCGCTTTCGTTACATAATTTGAAAGCTGGAGCATTAGCAAGCGATATCATCTATAATCCATTAGAAACAAGATTTCTAGAAGAAGCAAAAAGCAAAGGTGCAACAATTCAAAATGGCTTAAATATGTTTGTGTACCAAGGTGCACTTGCATTTGAAAAATGGACAGGGATTTTCCCAGATACGAATCGTATGAGAGATATCGTTCTTTCACAACTAGGAGGATAACAAAATGTTAACAGGAAAACAGAAACGCTTTTTGCGTTCTAAAGCACATCACCTAAATCCGATTTTTCAAGTTGGTAAGGGTGGCGTAAATGAAAATATGATTAAACAAGTAGATGAGGCTCTTGAAGCACGCGAATTAATGAAAATATCCGTTCTGCAAAATTGTGAAGAGGATAAGGACATCGTTGCTGAACAATTAGTAAAAGGAACGAGAGCAGAGCTTGTCCAAATTATTGGAAGTACAATCGTGCTTTATAAAGAATCACGTGAAAATAAGCAAATCAATTTACCTTAATTATTTTCGTTAAGCATGAAAGAATGTTGGGAGGAATTCACATGATTAGAGTCGGCATACTAGGAGGGACCTTTGATCCGCCACATCTGGGACATTTAATTATTGCAAATGAAGTGTTGAATGTTTATGACTTAGATGAAATTTGGTTTATGCCGAATCAGGAGCCTCCCCATAAAAAAAAATCTAATGCCATAAAAGAAGCAGATAGGAAAAAATTATTACAGCTTGCAATTAGTGGGCATCCTAATTTTAAAATAGAGCTATTAGAGCTTGAAAGATCAGGTCCCTCCTATACATATGAATCCATGAAGATTCTTACAAGAAAGCATCCTGATAAGGAATTTTATTTTATTATTGGTGCTGATATGGTTGAGTACTTGCCAAAATGGCGGAATATTGATGAGTTGGTTAAGATGGTTCAATTTATAGGCGTAAATAGACCATCTTATAGTAATGAAAGCCATTATCCAATATTATATGCAGAGGTTCCGGACGTGGAGATTTCATCCAGTCAAATCCGGAATCGACTGCTGGAAAATAAGACGATTCGATATCTCGTTCCCGATTCAGTCAGGAATTATATTAAGGAGAATCAATTATATGGATCGTGAATCTGCTTTACAAATAGTTAAGAAACAATTAACGGACCATCGTTACCATCATACGATTGGAGTAATGGAAACAGCCTTGTTCTTAGCTGAAAAGTATGGTGCTAATGTGAAAAATGCAGAGCTTGCTGCTATTTTCCATGATTATGCTAAATTTAGACCAAAAGAGGAAATGCAACAAATCATTATCGATGAAGGAATGCCGAAAGAGCTTCTTCTATACAATAGTGAACTTTGGCATGCGCCAGTTGGGGCATTTCTAGTGCAAAATGAAGTTGGAATAGATGATGTTGAAATTTTAGACGCCATCAGATACCATACATCAGGACGAATTAATATGACCATACTTGAAAAAGTAATTTATTTGGCTGATTATATCGAGCCTGGAAGACATTTTCCCGGGGTTGATGAAGTTCGTGAAATAGCAAAGGAAAGCCTGGAAAAAGCTTTAATAAAATCAATTCAAAATACGATCTTTTTTTTAATGAAAAAAGAACAGCCGGTTTTTCCTGCTACATTTAACACATATAATGACTTAATTATGAGATCGGGAGGACTGATTGAATGAAAGAAAAAGAATTGCTACTAACCGCTGTTAAGGCTGCTGATGATAAAAGAGCAGAGGATATTATTGTTTTAAATATGAAGGGTATTTCTTTAATTGCTGATTACTTTCTTATCTGCCATGGAAATTCTGATAAGCAGGTGCAGGCAATTGCACGTGAAATGAAGGAAAAGGCAGAGGAAAAGGAATATACAGTTAAAAGAATTGAGGGCTTTGATGAAGCAAGATGGATCCTCGTAGATTTAGGGGATGTTGTTGCACATATTTTCCACCGTGATGAAAGAAGCTATTATAATCTGGAACGATTATGGGGCGATGCACCAATTGAAAATGTGCAAAGTGAGCTGAATCAATGAGCTATGGAAAGTTTGCCTATCTTTATGATCAGCTCATGAAAGATGTCCCTTATGATAAATGGGCAGAATTAGTATTAGAGAAGGCAAAGAATTATGAAGTAAATGGAAAAAAACTACTTGATCTAGGCTGTGGGACAGCGGAACTTTCTGTGAAGTTATCTGAGATAGGATTTCAAGTGACGGGCGTAGATCTATCCGAGGATATGCTAACAGTCGCACAGGCAAAAGCTGATGAAAAAGGATTTGCCATGGAATTTTATCAGCAAAACATGGCTGAACTCGATGGTTTAGGTAATTTTGACATTATTGGCATTTTTTGTGATTCGATAAATTATTTACAGGAAGAAAAAGAGGTTGTTGCGACATTTCAACGTGTCTATCAGCATTTGTCTAGTAATGGTCTCTTTATCTTTGATGTACACTCACTTCATAAAATCATGGAAATATTTACGGATCAAACCTTTACTGCGAATGACGAGGAGATAAGCTTTATTTGGCATTGCTTTGAAGGTGAATATCCTTTCAGTGTAGAGCATGATCTAAGTTTTTTTGTTTTAGACAATGAGACAGGCATGTATGCTCGTTATGATGAAATCCATTATCAGAGGACTTATCCCATTGATGTATATGAGAATTGGCTTCAGGAAACAGGCTTTGAACTTCTTGAAGTTACTGCTGATTTTGAAAATATTCCTCCACAAGATCAATCTGAACGAATCTTTTTTATTTGCAGAAAAGCCTCTAGAAACTAGTATAAGAGCCAGCTTATGCAGCTGGCTCTTTAATTTATAAAAAATTTATTTCTTACATAGGAAGGATTTTTTAATTATATAAAGAATAATTAAATATTGAGAGTATAGTGTTCTTTTACCTGTTTAATATCCTCGTCAAACTTTGCATGTGTCGCCTGGAATACTTTTTCAAACACATCACCTAATTCTTTTTCGAGCACCTTGATTCCTTCCCCTGTGATGCCTCCCTTTACACAAACCTTTTCTTGCAGCGTTGGCAAAGTATAGTATCCTTTTTTCATTAGATCTCCCATACCAATTAACATATTTTCAGCAAGTGTTGTAGCGGTTTGCTGGTCAATTTCTGTCTCATTTACTGCTGCCATGATAAACCTTTGTGTTAAATAGCTGAAAAATGCTGGTCCACAGCTAACAATGTCAGAAGCCACTCTCGTAATGTTTTCTTCAATTTCAACAATCCTGGAAATATCGCCAAACATCTTTTTAATAATTGATTTCCACTCATCCTTGCAGTTCTTTCCAAATGATAATAAAGAAACACCTGAAAGTGCTCGATTTGTAATACTTGGTATGACTCTTGCAACGGAACAAGTTGCGATATTTTCTAGCTGATCAACACTAATTGGACTCGTGATCGAAACGATACATTTTTCTTTCGTTAGAAACGGGGTAATATCTTTAATGACGTTGTGAACATCATGTGGCTTAACACAAATAAAGATGAGCGAGGATTTCTCCGCCACATCCTTCCCAGTTGATGCAACATTTATTTCTTGATAATTCTCCTTTATTTCCAAAGCTTTTGTTAAAGTTCGATTGGTTATTGTTATGGAAGAAGGGGAAACGGCTTTCCCATCAATTAAAGCTTCTGTTAGTATTCTTCCCATATTACCAGTACCAATCATTCCAATTTTCAATGTCCTTCCCTCCTTCACAAGCGAGCTTTCTCCTATACATTATGAAATTCCTTAATAGAATATGCTAAATATGAAAGGATGATATAGTTGTTACACTTGATTAAAGAGCACAAAATTTACATTATTACAGGTTTAGCTGCTTGTATTGCAGCCTTTTATTTTATTTATCAGCCAGTGCAGGATCAAAGTACGGTCTTTGAAGAACATGAACTCATTCTATCAAGTGAGCAAATAAGTGCTGAAAATCTGGAGGAGGCAATAATCGATGAGACCCTTTATGTTGATGTAAAGGGAGCAGTAGAAAAGCCTGGAGTATATGAAGCCAAAAGCAATGACCGAGTCATCGACATCATTAACAAGGCTGGTGGATTAATTGAATCAGCGGACGAAGCAAAAATAAACTTTGCTATGAGGGTTGAGGATGAGATGGTTATTTATGTACCGAAAATGGGTGAGGAATCTGAGGAAGCTGTTGAGGCTTTAAGAGGGGGAGGGTCCCAAGGAGCAAGTCAGGCAAAAAATGATGGAAAGGTTAATCTTAATACAGCCAATGAAGCTGAATTACAAACCCTGACAGGAATAGGGCCTGCCAAAGCCGCGGCTATTATTGAGTTTCGCGAGACAAATGGTCCATTTAAAGCGATTGAAGATTTAAAATCCATCAGTGGAATTGGGGAAAAAACCTTTGAGAAATTGAGAGAGAGTATTAAAGTAAAATAGAAAACAATATTGACCCATTTTGACATGAGGCTTAAACTTGGCTTATAAGAAAAAGTCTTTGAAAGGTTCGTAAAATTTATTGTAAGGAGTAGGGAAAGTGGGAAGAAAAAGCTGGGATGAATATTTTTTAGATATTGCAACTGAGGTGGGATCCCGTTCGACATGCCCAAGATTACATGTGGGCTGTGTAATTGTTAAGGATAAGCATATTGTATCGACTGGCTACAATGGATCCATTCATGGTCATGACCATTGTGAAGATATAGGCTGCCTAATAAATGATCAGGGAAGATGTATTCGAACTCTTCATTCTGAGCTTAATGCGGTTCTGCATGCTGATAGGAGTTTATTAAAAGGGGCTACTGCCTATGTGACTCATGAGCCATGTGAAAATTGCGCTAAGACAATTGCTCAATCCGGTATTAGTAAAATTGTTTATCGACACGCTTATCCTAATAAATATAATGAATACTTTTTGAAAAACGTTGAAGTGGTTCATCTTCCTTAAGAGGAAGTATCGAATTAAAAGGTGTAGGGTTTTACCTATGCCTTTAACCATTTAAGGGAATGAACAATGAAACAAATGGATAAAGGAGTAAGGATAAAATGAAAGGCAAATGGATTTATTTCACCGTTGCCTCGCTGATGGGAATGTTAGCAAGCTTTATCAATGTTTTTATCTGTATGACTCTATTATTTCTGTTAATATTTCTCTATAAAAAGAAAAATTTTTCAAAGAGGCAGCTTCTTGCAGTAAGTGTTTTTTTTACCATATTTTTTTTGCGAAGTGAAATGATCGAAAGAGAAAATTTCAGCCGTTTAGTTCAAGGTGAAACAAATTTTATTGTTTACCTGCAGGAAAATCTAAAGGTAGATGGAGATACATTTACTGGAACAGCCAAAGAATTAAAAC
>NZ_JBALPC010000226.1:0-6251 GCF_036965225.1 Bacillus sp. JJ1474
TTAGTTATGCTAAAATAATAAAAAACACGAGAGTAGGTACTTAAATGCTGAAAAAACTAACAAATAAAGTGTATTATATGCCGCATTATTCGGAAACGGATCGTCCCGCATTAGGTTTAATTTGTGGGGATGACTATAGCGTGGTCGTTGATTCAGGGAATTCGCCTGCACATGCAAAGGATTTTCATAATTTAGTGGAAGAAATGGATTTACCGCCAGTCAAGTTTGTTGTTATTACACATTGGCATTGGGATCATATCTTTGGGATAAAAACGATGGGGTTATTAACAATTAGTCATGAAGATACGAAGAGAAAATTGGAATATTTGAAAACTCTAAAATGGGATGATGCTTCATTAGATGCACGAGTTGAGACTGGTGAAGAAATAGAATTTTGCAGTGAGATGATTAAGCGTGAAATGCCTACGCGGGATCATTTAGAACTGCAGGTTCCGGATTTAACATTTAGTGATAAGTTTGAAATGGATTTGGGCAGCGTAACCTGTGTAGTTGAACATGTTGGAGGCGTTCATGCACAGGATTCATCCATTATTTATATTCCTAATGAAAAAGTGATGTTTCTAGGAGATTGCATCTATCAAGATTTTTATAGTGGCGAATGGAGCTATGATCTAAACGAACTCACCATTTTATTAGAAAAAATCAAAAAATATGATGTCGATACCTATATAACTGGACATCAAGATCCGAAAACAAATGAAGAAATGTGGAGCTTCTTGGATGATCTCGTTCATATAGGGGAAATCGTTGGTGAAGAGACATCTCTTGATAATGCTGTTACTAAGTTTAACGAGGTTCGAGGAACAAAGCCAAACGAAGATCAGCTTGAGTTTATTCAAAACTTTGTAAGCGGCAATCAAAAGAAAAAGTAGAAGCAATGAAATTGACCCCCAATAAGTAACTTACTGGGGGTGATGTTTTTTATTCCGGAATTGTTTTATATGCTAACTTCTTAATTATGTCTTTATGCGCAGGATATTTTGTCAGAAGGTCATCTTGTGTGAACAACTCAAAATCTTGAAATTCAAAACCTGGAGAAACCATACAGCCTACTAAGGAGAAGGTATCTTCTTCCATGACAGACGATCCGAAAATAGCATTTTTCGGAACTAACGCCTGAGGGACTTCTCCTTTATCCAAATTTAATCCTAATTTAATCTCTTCATACTCACTGTTTTCATGAATAATATGAATCGTTAATGAACTTCCAGCATGATAATACCATAGCTCATCCGATTTTAACCGATGAAAATGGGATACGTCATTAGAAGTTAATAAAAAGTAAATA
Organism: Bacillus sp. JJ1474; assembly: GCF_036965225.1. NCBI lineage: Bacteria > Bacillati > Bacillota > Bacilli > Caryophanales > Bacillaceae > Bacillus > Bacillus sp. JJ1474. Next base: position 1,310 of record NZ_JBALPC010000226.1, read on the forward strand.
CTCGTATAAAGCTTTCGTTTTCCTTCAAAATTCACTGTTAATTCTTGATCAGAAGTTTTTTCACCAGATTCAAATGTTCGTTTATAAAATCCGCCTTCTGGATGCGGTTCTAGTCCAAGTTTCGATACAAAATATTGTGCGTCACGTGTATTCAAAGTAAAATGCCTCCCAAAAACAAAGTTTCTAAAAGATTACCAAACAAATAATCCTTTGACCATCGCTGTTAACCTAAATGAACCAGTGAAGTATAACAAAAAATATCTTACTAATAAAGTGATTTTAATATAATGAAAAATCCCGATATTTTTAAAAGGCTATTTCATGACTAAGGGAATAGTCACAGTAGCGGATCCCTTTAAGTAATTTTCGTAGCTATTGAAATAAATCCGAATCGGATTTGTTTTATTGCTTGTGTCAAATGAGTAGGTAGATTCAACCATGCTATTCACATTACTCTGACTAGAACCATTAGTATCAACAGTTTCACCGTTCGCATCGACCGCTTGGAAAAACATTTGATAGAAATGATTTTCTTCTTTCGACTTATAGGTAGCACTAATTGTATTATTACTTTCAATTCCGACATTTACATTTACACTGTCGGGAATATAGAGGACTTTCTTCTTTAGAAAATCGACTTCGATATAATCCTTTCCTTTTGGCAATGCCTGCACATCATTGAGTTCCAACGTCAAGCTTTTGGGTTCTCTAAAATAGTTGCTTTGAAAGAAGAAAGCTGCTTCTTCGTCTCGCATACCTCCAAAGCCTGATACTCCATTTGTAATTGTGCCCCATACTTCGCCTTTCTCATCCAATAAACGCATGCTTTTTATTTGCAAAATTTGCATGGTGTTTACAGGATCGACTGCGATATCAAGCTTTGCCCGAAGTGGAGAAATCCTCAGTGATTTTACGGTCAATTTTTGACCATCGATTTCTACAGTTTGATCCAATTTGTAATTTTTACTTTTTGCGATATTCTTTTGCAAAGAAAAAGGGATGTTGAATGTTGTCTCATGTTCGTCTTTAAAGGTAATGGATAATTCGAAATTCGGATTTGTGAAATCGATATTTTTACTAGCGGTTACCTCTATAGTATCTTCTATATGATTTATCGGCTCCTTGCCAAACCAACTATAAGTTATTCCAGCTTCCAGCCCTTTATTATTTTGTTTAATCTCAACTTCTTTTGTGTGGAGGTCATGAATCTCGAAGGGAGCTTCAAGCTCATAGTTAATAATCATTCCTGATTCATCTGCAATAATGCCGAGCAATGTAAATGTTAAATTATTCTTTATTTCTGTTATATTAAGCTCTTCGTAATAATCATTTTTTAATATATCCTCAATTCCTTTGTCATAGGCAATCATCTCAACAAGCGGGGCAAAGCCTGGTATTTTCGCAACTGCTTGTGCAAAAGCAGGAGATACGCGAATCGTTGTAATAAAGATTAGGATAAGAGAGGCTGTAATTGCTAACGTTCCTGTCCATTTTTTGCGGCTACGTCTTTCATTTTGTACTCTCTTTAACCCGTTTGTCCTTGCATAGGAGAGTGCTTCTTTCGGAACTGGAATCGAATTAAGTTCATCTTTTAAAGCGGCATATTCTTTTTCGTTCATTTATAATTCCCTCCACTCGCTAAAATAATGGCGCAGCTTCCGTAGTGCTGTGTGCAATCTGGATTTAACTGTTCCTTCGGGAATATTTTGCGCGCTCGCAATCTCATTGTTTTTCATATCCTGAAAATATTTCAAATAAATTAATTGCTGCTGTTCATGTGACAATTGCGAAATCGCTTCAACAATCTCTAGATTAGGAGAATCATAATACTGTCCTTCGACCTCCAACGTTTCCCTCAGCTCAATACGACTTTTTCTCTTATGCATATCGTGGCACACATTTAGCAATATCCGAACGAGCCATGTTCCGACATAACGCGGCTCTTTAAGAGTATGAATTTTTTTATAGCTTCGGTATGTCGTTTCTTGGATGGCTTCAATCGCATCGTGCTCATTTTTTAAATAAGCAAACGCTGTCCGATATAATACATCTTCATATGCTTCAAGCACTTGTAAAAGAGCGTGTTCATCCCTTTTCATTGCTTTTTTTATAATATCTATCTCAACCACAGCGTTGCCTCCTTCCCTCTGCTACTTATTAGACTTAGCAGCAAGTGAAAACGTTCATCTTTTTTATTAATAATGGTCATTAGTGGGTTCCTAATTCTAATTGCAGTAAAGAAAAAGATTTGATAAAAAGGAATAGAATGGAATACTATTAAATACCAATTCTAACATGTAAAGTATTTATTAATACTTTAGTGATGTAAAAAATGAAATGGGAAGATGTTTGCGAAGCGTCCCTAGAACGGAAGGAGTTGAGGTTTGATAAATGTTCACAGACTTATTTCTCTTTTGTGTGGTTATAATTTCAAACTTAATTATTGGCGTTTTATTGGGAATGACAGGAATATCAGGCTTTTTGCTCCCTTTAATTTATGTAGGTTTTTTAGTAATGCCTGTACATGATTCCCTTGCGCTGAGCTTTCTATCATTTGCAGTTTCGGGGATTATTGGTGCTTACTCCTACTGGAAATCTAAGAACATGGATCTAAAATTAGCCCTATACCTGAGTATTGGCAGCCTCCCTGGTGCATTTATGGGTGTCCAAATCAATGTGCTAATTTCTGATTTCCTAGCAAAACTTCTCCTTTATATTTTTATTCTAATAGCTGGCCTATCCATTTTGCTTAGGAAAAACAATAGAAATGCAGAAAGTCAATCGAAAATACTAAATAACCATTTAGCAGTTATTATGATTGGATTAATTACAGCAGCGGTCTGCTCATTAACCGGAGCGGGCGGCCCTATTTTACTCGTTCCGTTATTAGCAAGTTTGGGGGTAAATATAAGGGTAGCCGTTGGAGTGAGTTTGTTAAACTCAGTTGTTATTGCCATCCCATCTGTATTTGGGTACTTTGCTCATGCAAGTATGGGAAATCTCACCATGTTAATTATAGCAAGTTTGATAGGTACGATTGTTGGGATATTAATAGGGGCACACTTTGCAAATAAGGTACCTATTCATCATTTGAAACTATTTATTGCTATCATAACTATTCTATCTTCTATGTATATGCTTATTTCTTTAGTTTTATCTTTTTGACATTTGTCATTTACATAGCACATTGAAAGCTGACCGAAATAAAAAAATAAGAGAGGAGAGAAGCGAAAATACATTTTTTTGGACAGAGAATCCTTTATTTCCATAAAACCAGCATCTTTAGGGTTTGAATAGGACAGAGAATCTCTTAATTATAAAAACAAGGGAAAATAGCATTCTTTTTCATGCAATAGCGGAAACAGGGTCCGATAACCTCAAGAAAAACAATCGATTCGAATAAATAACGGAATGAGGATCCTCGAAGATAACACCCCCTACTAATGAAATGCAAATGAGTAAAATAGTTTATCCTGGCATATGGGCTTAGGTGAAGAGGAGGAAACTAATCATCCAAAATTGCTTTTGATATTCCGGATTGATAAACTAATTTTGTCTATCTTGATTTATGAAAAGGAGTTTTTTGGATGATAAACAAAGTTGGAAAAGTGACGGTTTATGTACAAGATCAGGAAGCAGCAAAAGACTTTTGGATCAATAAGGTTGGATTTGTTTTAAAATTTGAACAGCCAATGGGGCCAGATGCGTTTTGGATTGAGGTTGGGCCAGGCGAGGATGAATTTACGACTTTAGTGCTTTATTCTAAATCGGCAATGGAACAACATCAGCCATCTAAGGTTGCACATCCATCTATACTTTTCAGTACAACTGATATCGAATCAGCATATGAGAAAATGAAACAAAATGGAGTACAAGTGGAGGAAATGATGAGACTGCCATTTGGAACGATGTTTTCATTTAAGGACCAGGATGGAAATGATTATTTATTAAGGGAAGATAAGTAAAATAATTGAAAGCAGTGCCTGCTGCATCTTGGATTTTACTTTCCGTGTTCAGGCACCTTTGTTTACACTCAACTATTTTGTATATGAAAATATTCTAAAACCCACAATTCTTTGATACTTTGCTAATAGATAAAAATGCTGATAGATAACCCTCGAAAGATCAGGTTCAATATTCAAAAATGATTAAAAATACTTTGGGAGGTTCTATATTATGAAAATTGTTACGATCGTTGGAAGTATCCGTAAGGGTTCTCTGAATAGACAGCTCGCTGAGACTATGAAGGAACGTTATGTCGATAAAATGGATATGTTTATTACTGATATTCGTAGTCTGCCTCATTATGACCAAGATGAAGAAAACAATCCGCCGCAAGCTGTAAAGGAATTTAAAGATACAATCTCAAGTGCAGATGGGGTTATCATCATTACTCCAGAATACAATTGGTCGGTTCCTGGCGTATTAAAAAACGCCTTAGATTGGGCTTCTAGGGTGGACAAGGTTTTCATTGGCAAACCAGTAATGACATTGGGTGCGACTCCTGGAATGCTAGGTACTATTCGTGCCCAAATGCATTTACGTGAAATTCTATCATCGCCTGGTGTTCAAGCTAAGATACTTCCTCCAGGTGGGAACGAGGTATTGATTGGTCTTGCAAATCAGAAATTCGATGAGACAGGTCAGCTTGTAGATGAGGGGACTCTAAAGTTCTTAGATGAAAAGGTTGCCAAATTTATAGATTTCGTAAAGGCAGTATAAGGGAAGGGCATTTTCGTAAAATGTTTCCGGCATTTAAAAACGTTAAATATATCAAGAAACTAAGGAGCTCTATTATATAGGGCTCTTTGACTTATAAGATCATAATTTCCTCTAATGAAATCAATCATAGGTGAGCGGATAAGATACATACGAGAGGCTTCTGGCAAAGTTAAATGGACAATTATACGAATGACAATACAGCCAGTACCAGAAAAATTTA
>NZ_JBALPC010000227.1:0-1693 GCF_036965225.1 Bacillus sp. JJ1474
GTCTTACCTATCTATTTATACACAAATTGTCAGAATAGATTTTTTTTTCAAAATTAATTATAATAAAACAAGGTAAATTTTGGTACAAATTATTTATTTTAATAGGAGGAAAAAAATGGAGATATTTAAGGAGATTACAGTAGAAACAACAGTTCAAGCACCAGTTGAAAAGGTATGGGAATATTGGACAGAACCAATTCATATAACAAAATGGAACTTTGCTTCAGATGATTGGCACTCCCCTTTTGCTGAGAATGATTTAAGAGTAGGCGGGAAATTCATTTCAAGAATGGAAGCCAAAGATGGTAGTTTTGGTTTTGATTTTAGCGGAGTTTATGATGAAATAAAACTATATGAGGTAATTGCTTATACAATGGAGGATGGAAGAAAAGTGAAAATCACTTTTAACGACCGCGGAAACGAAACCGAAGTAATTGAAACTTTTGATGCCGAGGCTTCGAATTCAATTGAGTTACAACAACAAGGGTGGCAGGCAATTTTAAATAATTTTAAAAAATACATAGAGTAAACAAACAATAAATAAAGTATCTCAATTTAATCATTATTAGTCTTCAAAATAATAGAAGCGGTATCTGTGGATATTAAATACCCACAGATACCGCTATTTTTTACTTTATTCTACCAGCCCCTTTACTTGTAGAAGAAAAAAGTATTACCGTTGTTCCAGTAATGCTACCCGTTTGTTTAAGTACAACATCTCACAATTTGACTATAGTGATTTTTTTAGTTATGATTTTTTTACTTTAAAAGAAAGGCTGAAGATAATGATTCGTCGTTTGAAAAAGTTTAAAAATGTCGCTGTGGTATTAAGCTTCTAAGTAAGTCGTAGAATCAACAATACTTAGAAGCGAGGTATATAGTTATGAATCATCCATTATTTAATCATTGGTCTGAAATAAAGTATTTAAAAGATTTAGTGACGAATCCACTCATTGAAGTAGGGGAGTATTCCTATTATTCAGGGTATTATGGTAATCAAAATTTTGAAGATGGCTGTGTAAGATATTTATGGGGTGATGCTAAATCTCAAGAACTCTTCAATCCAATTGAACAGTTTGGTTGGCATCTAGATAAACTCATTATTGGAAATTATGTTTGTATTGCAAGTGGAGTTGTAATTTTAATGGGGGGTAATCATAACCACCATTCAGAATGGATTACAGTTTATCCATTTGTTGAGCAAATAGGACAATCATATGAACCAAAAGGTGATACAGTCATTAAAAGCGATGCCTGGATTGGTATGAATGCTATAATAATGCCTGGCGTTTCAATTGGTGAAGGTGCAATCATTGCAGCAGGTTCTGTGGTTTCTAAAAACGTTCCACCGTATACAATAGTTGGTGGTAATCCTGCAAAAGAAATAAAGAAACGGTTCACAGATTCAGAAATTAATAAGTTAATGGAAATGCGTTGGTTTGATTGGGATAGAGAATTGGTTAAGAGAGCAATTCCTCTTTTGTCCAGTTCATCCATTGAACAGTTATATGACTTTTATAACATTGAAGTAAAGAAAAGATAATCCAATTAGAAAAGCTACATTCTGTATAGGATGTAGTTTTTTGCATACATTTTTTATTTTAAATTTAATAGTTCACTCTTTTGAGCTAACCTGCCCAAAACTTCACAATCTGCTTCTAAACTCTAACATACATATCCAATTTTCTTTAAA
>NZ_JBALPC010000227.1:1708-5041 GCF_036965225.1 Bacillus sp. JJ1474
TTTCATGAAGAAAGACGCTATCCTTATTTTAGAAAAGCGCCCGATTCTTGTTATTCAACAATCTGCCCTTTAGTAAAAAAAACGCGTTCCTAATAAAAAGGCCGTTCGAATAACCATTTACTTAAACAGTACTATATATATTCCTTGAAGGTACACAGCTTTTTAAACGACTTTTTTATAACTCCATAACATCTTTTAACCTTGTATCATTCATTAATAACGAACTCCAAGGGTTCGCCCCCTTTCGAAGGGCCCCAAATAGCACAATTGGACACACGCCCTGACCTAATTGCTGCTCGGGATACAATATCTCACCTTGGTTAGTTTCAATGCCTCAATATTTGATAACAGCACGATATTGAATGTACAACTTTGATCATAAACATATTGATCAAGAAAGATCAGAGATTGCTTACTTTATAGCTTTGAGCGAGTCTACAATTTAGAAGATAATTCGGACATCTCTGTTACTGTAGCTGCTAACCACCGGATTGTTTTTTATTCATAGCTGTGCCCAATATGATCAAGGCAACATAGATTGCGATGGCAATCGAATCTATTATCGTATCCTTAAGAGCTGAAACGTCAAGTAATGCCGTTACACCAAGAATGACAATCAGTCGCACGATCAGTATCGCCGCGATCATCCATGCGGCAAAACGAACCTTCGATCGATCACTTTGGAATGACATGAAAATAAATGCAATGCCGAAGACCAGATTTTCCGCCGTTATAATGTGCCAAACATACGTGAATACCGTCCGGGTATCCATTGACATCGCCCTAATGTCAAGCTTCGGCAACACAGCGGATTGCCCATTCCATGCATGCGTGACAGCAAACAGAATCGCAAGAACGCCTACAATCAGATAATAAAAATTCCTAATCTTGATGATGATCACAACCCTCCTTAGAAATTCCCGGTTCATTCTTTCGGATATCCTTGTAAAGCTCGCGGACGTATCCTGCTAACCGTTGGTCGCTTTCGTTATTAAAGTCCCTTAACGTTTCGGCTGCCATATTGAGCAACAGATTGACCTTTTCCAGTTGGTTAATCTTCATGCGCGTTTCTGCATTCTTAGCTTCGAGGAACGCAGAAACCTCTTGCAAGTAAGCGAAGTCGATATTTTCCATCTTGCGCAAACCAAGTATTCCCCTCATTTCGTCAAGAGAAAAGTCCGCATACTGCATGATTTGAATATTCATCAAGTCTGTGAGGTCGTTCCTCGAATACTTGCGGTACCGATTGTCATCCCGGGGCGGCGAGACGATCCCAATCCGGTCATAATACCTAAGTGTATCCTTGGGTATCCCAAGGATTTGTGAAACCTCTTGTATAGAGTAAAGTTTTTCCATGAATTCAGAATAACATTTGAGTTGACTCCAATGTCAAGTCGTTTTTTGACCTATTTCTCGACATGTATGCGCGATGTAGCTTTGAAATAAAAATTGATCAATTATTCTACACAAACTGGTATTTAACGAAGAAATGAATTTAAAAATAGGAGGAGCCATTCTTATGGCTTCTCCTACTTTAATTAAGCAAACCTGCACCTTTCGTGCAATAAGTGTAGGTTCACTAATATGTATAAATACTATTGTATATACAATTCTAGCCGCATTTAATATTATTGGTATATTATGTTCAGGGGTTATCATCGATCATTGGAGTAGTCTAAAGCTGCTCGTTTTCTTGTACTTTACGCGTGCCTTATCCATCTCTATTCTCATATATAGCCAAGTCCCAGTGTTATTACTTATTTTTGTGGCCTTATTTGGTTTAGTTGATTTTGCCACTGTTGCACCTACTCAATTGCTTGCAACTTAATACTTTAAACATTATTCTATTGGGTTTATTGTAGGGAGCTTATCTTTAGGGCATCAAATAGGATCCGCTTTAGGAGCTTACAAAACAGGCTTACTATTTAATGAGTTTGGAAACTATGATGTTGCCTTTTACCTTTCGATTATCATTTTGATAGCGGCAGCCGTTTTAAACTATTTACTTCCTGAAACTTAATGAAGTTGTCAGTCCAGCAATGCATGAATGTTTTGTTGGACAGGCTAATCTCTTAAATTTTTTCATCCTCTCTTCAATATTTAATAAGTGGAGCTTCTTCACATTATCTCCCTCCAAAGGATAGATTTTTTATTTTATTCGCTCCATTTTAACAAAAAACCTTCCTCCACAAACGGCCAGTTCGTGGAACAAGAAAGAGTACCGTAACTGTGACCCTTTTGTTCAGCTCAAGCCCCCATTAGCCCAATATGTTTGTAATAATAGAATTTTTAATATTAGAGTAAAATTGCTTGCCTTTCATATACATAAAATTGGGATGATATGTACGAATAGTATTATTAGGCAATAATTCATGTTTCAACAATGCTACTTTCCTTGTTTCCCAATTATTAACACTATTAATCATTAAATCTCGCCACTCAGTTTTAATGTATTGATCATAATTTGGACCAGTAAAAAAGATAATTAAGTCTGGTTTTAGAATATCAATCTCATCCTTAATCACAGGGAATTTTTCATTTTGAATATTTACTAACCTCTTGTCAGGTGCTCCCTTACTTTTTTCCTTTCCAATCTTTATAATATTATTCCAAACACACTCCACACTTTTATCTGGATTTAATTGTTTTATTGTATTAACGTAATCTTTCACAGTATTCCAAAACGGACCACCATATCTAAAACATTTACCCATTCCAAAAAAGTTACAGTATGTTACTAATAATTCATCTATGCTTTTATTACCTAATTCTCCTTCCCATGTATTGGTTTCTTGTCCAAAAAACATAACTTTGATATCAGCATTTTTATACTTTTCTTCATTATTTATATAAAGTAACAACGGATTGCTTAGTTGATTTCCTTCAAGGGAAGAAACCATATCTGACCAATATCTTCTATAAAGATTTAAAAGATTTTTATTCATACCAAATCCACCTTACTAAATATACTTTATTTAATATTACCATAGAAGGTAAATTACCTTATTAAAGAATACTACTCGTTACTTGAATAAGAAAAAGGGTGACCATTCTTTTTGAATAATCACCCTTTAACAACCATTATTCATTTTTGTAATAATCTTCCTCAGTCATTTTTTCTAAATTTCCATTTTCTCGCTTTACGATAATAATCCTCCTATCTTCGTTCGATATATCAATTTGTTTTTCATTTTTGTGTCAGAAAAAAAGAAATTGCAGTCTGACTGACATTAATCCTAAACCATTACTCTTTCTTCTGAAAGTTAATTTCCATAAGCCCTCCCCTCCTATCACTACTATGTATCCCGAAATATCATTCTATCATTATACCAT
>NZ_JBALPC010000228.1:0-1717 GCF_036965225.1 Bacillus sp. JJ1474
GAATTTTATTCTCTATAGGCAATCTTTTTTCATTTTTACAGCGATTGCAACTGCTTCTTCTTTGGGCTAAGTTTTACTAACGAATAAAAATCCCTTTTAAATATTGTGAACTTATTCACAAATTAATTATATACATATCTTAACTCTTTTTTTTCTTTTTTTAAAGACCTAAAATTTGAACAATATTTGACAGTAATAAAAATATGAACTGAAGAAATGTTTTACTCATCATTTTTTACTGTTCAAATCAGCTTTATCTTATTAAATCCTACTGACAGCGCCTTTGGGAAAGTATGACATTTGTGTGAAAAGATTAGAATACAATTGCATTCTTATGCAAACAAAATATAATTAAAGTATAAAATTTGTGAAAACATTCACAAACTAAAATAAGAAGAGGTGTAAGAAAATGGCAAAAATTTTAGTGGCAGGCGAAATTCCAGAAAAAGGATTGGAAATATTGTCAAAGGATCATGAAGTTGAAGTATTTGAAGGAGAAAAATTAATTTCCGAGGAAGAATTGAAGAAACGTATAAAAGATAAGGACGCCCTATTAAGTTTATTATCAACACCTGTAAGCCAAGAAATGATCGATGAGGCACCCAAATTAAAGATTATCGCAAACTATGGCGCTGGGTTTAATAATATAGATTTTGAATATGCGGCTTCCAAAGGAATTCCAATAACGAATACGCCCATTGCTTCAACAGCAGCAACAGCTGACTTAACGATTGCCCTTTTATTAGCGGCAGCAAGAAGGGTAGCCGAAGGTGATGAGGTGTGCCGAACCGTCGGGTTTAATGGCTGGGCGCCTACATACTTCCGCGGTCGAGAAGTTACTGGGAAAACAATTGGAATAATCGGTTTTGGTCAAATTGGTCAGGCGGTAGCCAAACGGGCAGCTGCCTTTGATATGAAAGTATTATACAGTAATATAAGACAGCAAACTCCAGAAGTCGAAAAAGCATTAAATGCTACTTATGTTACATTTGATGAATTAGTTGTCAAATCTGACTTTATCACAATCAATTGTTCATACAATACATGCAATAGACATATGTTCAGTACGAGACAATTTGAAATGATGAAGCCAACAGCCTATTTAATTAATTGTGCACATGGTCCAATTGTTGAAGAAGCAGCTCTTATTAATGCCTTAGAAAATAATATGATAGAAGGGGCTGCGCTAGATGTATTTGAGTTTGAGCCTGAGATTGGTGAGCGCTTAAAGAAACTGAAAAATGTTGTCCTAACCCCACACATTGGAAATGCAACCTTTGAAGCACGTGATAAAATGGCTGAGATGGCTGCCGGGAATATTGTGAAAGTATTAAATGGCGAAGAACCGAATTATGTTATTAATGGAGTTACTAAAGTAAAAGAACTTGTATAATACTTTTCACAGAGGGATTTACATATGTTCTTAAATGCACACGAGATGGTATGTGATCTCGTGTGCATTTTGTTTTTTGATGAACAACTATTTAAAAGTATTCTTAAAACTATACTGAAATATTAATTTTAGTCATTGTGCAAAACATACAACCTTTTGTCTTAAGTGAATATAACCGGAGGGTTCCTTATACAAAGTAAATAATAAATAATAATTCTTTTGTTTAATAAACATAAAGAAGTTTGTTGAAAATCAATTTATAATAATAGTCATGACAGATTAAATAATAAACCTGTAAAAACATTTTTGTTCAATATTGAACAA
>NZ_JBALPC010000228.1:1798-3149 GCF_036965225.1 Bacillus sp. JJ1474
CTTTAATAGAGAGCAAGTAAAAGCTTCTGGTTATAGTGAAGACGTTTTACCAACAAAGGAAGAAGAAAGAAAATGGGGCATAGGAAACTTTTTTACCATTTGGATGGGCTCTGTTCATAACATTCCAAACTATATTGCTATTGGTGGCCTTTTTGCATTAGGCTTGTCAGTTAGCCAAGTTTTTTTAGCCATCATGGTTGCTTCCATTATTATTGCTGCAGTGCTAGTTCTAAATGGTCATGCTGGATCAAAGTACGGCTTGCCATTTGCAATGTTATTGCGCTTATCATATGGAAATAAAGGTGCAATGATTCCAGGAGTATTAAGAGGAGTGATAGCTGCAATCATGTGGTTCGGATTTCAAACGTACGCAGGTAGCCAGGCATTATCGATCTTAATTGGAAAACTTTGGCCTACATATTTAACATTAGGTGGAGATTGGAACTTATTAGGTTTATCATTGCCAGCTTTGATTTCATTTTTACTATTCTGGTTATTCAATGTGGCATTAATATACGGAGGAATAGGGTTTTTAGGAAAATTCGCAAAAATCCTTTCACCCCTTGTTTACATCGTTTTTATTGGAATGGCCATTTGGGCTATTAACTTAGCCGGCGGGATTGGACCTATACTAGCTTATACTGGATCGGGATTTCACGGAAATAAACTGATTATCTTTTTCGCGGCTGTAACAGCAGTAATTGCAGCATGGGCAGCACCGATTGTAAACGTTTCAGATTTCACAAGGATGGCTCGCTCAACGAAGGAACAAGCAATTGGACAAACAGTCGGGCTCGTTGTAGCGTACTTATTATTTGCAGTGGCGAGCATCGCAATTATTGTCGGATCTGAAATTGCTTTCGGAACTCCGATCTGGAACGTACTTGATGTTGTTGCTCGTTTTGAAGGAACGTTTGCAATCGCTATTTCAGTTCTTACTTTATGCTTAACGACTTTATCAGTAAACGTAACAGGTAATATTGTTCCAGCTGGTTACCAATTAGCATCTTTATTTCCAAAAAAACTGACTTTCAAAACGGGTGCCATGATTGCAGCTGTCATCGGAATTCTAGTTATGCCGTGGAAGCTTATGGAAAATGCAACAAGTATTTTTACCTTTTTAAATATTATTGCCGGAATATTAGCTCCAGTAACAGGGGTCATGTTAGCTCAGTATTTTGTCATATCCAAAACGAATATTGACTTGAACGAATTATATGCAAAAAACGGCCAATACAATTATAGAAATGGGTTTAATATAAATGCCATCGTAACAACGATTATAGCAGGTGTTATTTGTTTGATTGGGAATTTCATACCATTTCTAAAGCCGCTTTACGATATTTCTTGG
>NZ_JBALPC010000229.1:0-15184 GCF_036965225.1 Bacillus sp. JJ1474
GACTTAATTAAGAATATATTTAAATTAACGAAATTTATGTAATTAAAATAAGTGAAATACTGAGCAAACTATTGGGAATACTGTTAGTTTCAATAATTACAAATTTACTTACTTTACTTTCGTAATATAGTAAAAAAACAGTTTAATGATTACATTAAGAGGGAAAGAATATTCTATTCATTATTTACATGAGTGAAATCTTACTTTTGACATTAATAGTATTGGAAGGCTTTTCATTGAAGTTTTTCATAATGAAGATATCGCTCATAATGATCATTCGAACAACTAGGAGGGGGAAAAATGAAGGGAAATGATCTTCATTCAACTGACACAATTGTAATTGGAGCAGGACCAGGGGGATATGTGGCAGCGATTCGTGCTGCACAGCTCGGACAAAAAGTAACAATTGTAGAAAAAGAAAACCTAGGCGGTGTTTGTTTAAATGTAGGCTGTATTCCATCTAAAGCATTGATAACGGCTGGCCATCATTTTCATCAAGCACAGAATTTAGATGTATTTGGTCTTTCTGTACCTAACGTAGAAGTAGATTTCTCAAAAGTTCAGGCATTCAAAGAAAGCGTTGTCAACAAGCTTACAGGTGGAGTTGGAGCTCTTCTAAAAGGGAATAAAGTGGAAATTGAGAAGGGGACAGCTACATTTGTGGACGCTAATACTGTAAAGATTAATAGTGTAGAAGGCGAAAAAAACATTCGCTTTAAAAATGCGATTATTGCAACAGGATCTCGTCCTGTTGAACTTCCAACTATGAAATTTTCTAATAGAATTATTGACTCGACAGGTGCACTAAACTTACAAGAAATTCCTAAAAGCTTAGTTGTTGTTGGCGGCGGTGTGATTGGTGTAGAACTGGTCGGTGCTTACGCTAATTTTGGTGTAAAGGTGACAATATTAGAAGGGCAAAGTGAGATCCTTAATGGCATCGATAAAAAAGCAACCTCTCTTGTCAAACGGAATCTTAAGAAAAAAGGTGTTGACATCTTTACGAAGGCAATCGTAGAAGGTGCCAAGGAAACAGAAAATGGTGTCGAGGTTACTTGTGAAATTAATGGTGAAAAAAGAGTATTTGAAGCGGATTATTTGCTTGTGAGTGTCGGTAGAAAACCTAATACAGATAAGATCGGTTTAGAAGCGGCCGGTGTAGAAATAGGTGAAAAGGGTTTGATCAAAACTGACAACCAATGCCGAACTTCAGTCCCTCACATTTATGCGATAGGGGACATCGTGTCAGGTCCACAGCTTGCTCATAAAGCTTCCTATGAAGGGAAAATAGCTGCTGAAGCGATCGCTGGAGAGAAAGCTATTGTAGATTATACATGCATTCCTGCTGTCGTATTTTCAGAGCCAGAAATTGCGGTTGTTGGTCATTCTGAAGAAAGTGCTAAAAAGGCTGGAATTGATACGAATGTTTCCAAGTTTCCATTCGCTGCTAACGGGAGAGCCATCGCTCTCAATCAAACAGAAGGATTTGTCCAGCTTATTACTAGAGCAGATAATGACATGGTTATTGGGGGACAAATTATCGGTCCGAATGCTTCGGATATGATTGCAGAGATTGCCTTAGCAATAGAAGCTGGTTTAACAGCAGAGGACCTTGCTTTAACCATCCATGCCCATCCAACGCTTGGAGAAATTGTCATGGAAACAGCAGAAGTGGCATTAGGAAATCCTATCCATATCGTAAAATAATATAAGAAAAGCTGTCATTGGCAGCTTTTCCTTTGAAATGCCTGTTTGAAAGTTATTCATACATTCGACTTATGTAACTAATGTAAGCGTTTCGAAACTTTATAAAACGTTTTCATGATAGAGTTGTATATTACAATAATATTGTAGAAAAATAAGGGGGGATTTCAATTGGACAAGAAAAAATTGGTATCCATTATTCTAGCATTTGCTGCTTTCTTCATTATTATTTTGCTTCCAAATCCTGAAAGTCTGCCAGTCGCTGGTCAAAGAGCTCTCGCTATATTGGCTTTGGCGGTCATTCTCTGGGTGACAGAAGCTGTATCGTTTCCTGTAAGCGCCGCCATGATTGTTGGTCTTATTACGCTTTCTATTGGTTTAGCTCCGAAAATCGATGATCCTTCAACACTATATACGAGTCAAGGAGCTTTGAAACTGGCCTTAGGCGGATTTAGCTCATCAGCAGTTGGGCTTGTCGGAGGAGCATTATTCATTGCAGCAGCAATGGAAATAACAGGCTTGCATAAGCGGACAGCGCTATTCATTATGTCTAAGGTTGGAACGAAAACAACCAGCCTAGTCATTGGAACTATTCTTGTTAGTATCGTTCTTGCTTTATTCGTACCAAGTGCAACAGCACGAGCTGGTACAACCGTCCCAATTCTGATGGGAATTATTGCTGCATTCGGATTGCAGAAAAACAGTAGATTCGCGGCTTTATTGATGATTACGGCTGTTCAGGCCATCTCCATTTGGAATATAGGGATCAAAACGAGTGCAGCACAAAATATGGTTGCCTTAGGATTTATGGAAAAAGCATTTAATATAAATATCACTTGGGGTGAATGGTTCCTTTATGCTGCACCATGGTCCTTGCTAATGTCAATCGTTCTATTCTTTGTAATGATTAAACTCATCAAGCCTGAAGTATCAGAATTTCAAGGTGGTAAAGAAGTCATTGCCAATAAGTTGGCAGAATTAGGGAAGCTGTCTTCTAAGGAATTAAAACTAATTATTATTTCAGTATTATTATTGCTCTTCTGGTCAACGGAGGGGATTCTTCATCCATTCGATTCAACCACAGTTACTCTGATTGCTGTAGCGATCATGCTTTTACCTGGAATAGGCATTTATACATGGAAAGATGTTGAGAAAAAAATCCCATGGGGCACTTTAATCGTTTTCGCCATCGGGATTTCACTTGGAACAGTATTATTAGATACACAAGGTGCAAGTTGGCTATCATCGGTTACATTAGAAGCTTTAGGCTTAACAAGTATGCCGCTTGTATACATTATTATGATTCTATCTTTATTTAACATCTTAATTCATTTAGGATTTGCAAGTGCAACAAGCTTATCATCAGCTTTTATCCCAATTGTTATTGCCCTTGTTGTCGCGATGGAGCCAACATCTTTTAATGGACCAGGTCTAGTATTAATTCAGCAATTCGTGATTAGCTTTGGTTTCTTATTACCGGTAAGTGCGCCACAAAATATGCTTGCATATGGAACAGGCACATTTACATCAAAAGATCTTTTAAAATCCGGTCTTCCAATTACAATCATTGGCTATATCTTAATTATCATTTTCAGCTTAACTTATTGGCAATGGGTTGGATTACTATAAAAGAACAGTATATTTGCCATTTTAGTTAAATAAATTGTAAAACTATTTGCCTACAATTTTAGGAGGGAAAATAGATGCGAGAAACATTTACTGGAAATCCATGGAGTGACTTCCATGGCCCGAATCTTGGCTATTTATTAGAACAGTATGATGTGTATTTAGAAGATATGACTTTAGTAGATGAGAGCTTAAGAGCATTGTTTGCAAAATGGGGAGCTCCTGAAATGCAAGGTGGTAACAATGCCGAGAAGCCTCAGCAAAACGTATCGCCTTCACTTGTGTTAAATAAAATGAAAGCTCTTGTAAATGTATTAAAATTAGCTGAAAACATTCGTACAATGGGCCATTTACAAGCAGATATTTATCCATTAGAGAAGCAAGAAGCAACAGATATGTTTTCTTTGTCTACCTATGGGCTAACAGAAAATGATGTAAGAGAAATTCCGGCAGAAATGATTTGTCCGGAAATGAGCGGCAAAATATCTGATGGTTTAGAAGCCATTCAATATCTAAAACAAGTATATACGGGCTTTGTTGGGGTTGAAATTCAGCATATTGAGCCTGAAGAGAGAAATTGGCTGCAAAGCAAAATAGAAAATGGTTTTCTTAATAATGAATTAACGGAAGATCAAAAATCTGATCTACTAACAAATTTGTATGAAGCAGAGGGCTTTGAGCAATTTATTCAAAAAACATATGTAGGACAAAAGCGTTTTTCTGTTGAAGGCTTGGAAACATTAGTTCCTACTATTAATGAAATCGTTGCTTTAGGTGCAGAGGATGGAATGCAAGATGTAATGATTTCTATGGCACATAGAGGGCGGCTAAATGTACTTGCCCATGTGTTAGAAAAACCATATGAAGCGATTTTCTCACAATTCCAGCATTCGAAATGGGAGCCAAATGATTTCGATCGAAATCGAACATTAAGTACAACTGGTGATGTAAAGTATCATGCTGGTGCTGTAAAGAATAGAAGAATCAATGATAAAGAAATTAATGTAACATTAGCGTATAACCCAAGTCATTTAGAGATTGCGGGAACAGTAGTAGAAGGCTATACAAGAGCAGCTCAAGAGGATCGCTCTGAAAAAGGATATCCGAAACAGGATGTCACAAAAGCGTTAGCTGTTTTAGTACATGGGGATGCTGCTTTTCCAGGACAAGGAGTTGTAGCTGAAACCCTTAACTATTCAAGTACAGCTGCTTATCAAACCGGGGGAACCATTCATATTATTGCGAACAATCGGATTGGTTTTACTACTGAAAGTGAAGATTCACGGTCAACAAGATATTCAAGCGACATGGCGAAAGGTTTTCATATCCCGATTTTCCATGTAAATGCAGATGCTCCTGAGGCGGCTTTATCCGTCATTCGATTGGCATTTGAATATCGTCAAGCTTTTAACAAAGATATATTGATCGATTTAATTGGATACAGACGTCTTGGTCATAACGAAATGGATGAACCAATGGCTACGAATCCAGTTATGTATCAAATCGTTCGTAAACATCCAACGATAACGGCTGTTTATAAGCAACAGCTTTTAAATCAAAAGTCCTTAGCGGAAGAGCAAATAGCTGCCATTGAAACGAATACTTTGGCAAATTTTTCAAAAGCCTATGAAAATATGAATAAAAACCAAGAAGAAGTTATGAATCTTGAGGAGATTTTGTCATTTGAAAATAAACAGGTGACAAAAGTAGATACGACCGTTGATAAGGCGTCCTTAACGAAAATTAATGAGGAGCTTTTAGAGTGGCCGGAAAAATTCAATGTGTTTGGAAAACTGAAAAAAATATTAGAGCGCAGGCTTGATGTTTTTAATAACAAAGGGAAAATTGATTGGGCACATGCAGAAGCATTAGCTTTCGCGTCTATTTTGAAGGATGGAACTCCGATCAGGCTGACAGGTCAAGATTCTGAGCGTGGAACTTTCTCCCATCGGAATATCGTGCTGTCAGATGAAAAAACGGGAGAGAAATATAGCCCAATGCATACATTGAGTACTTCAAATGCATCTTTTGCTATCCATAATAGTGTTTTATCTGAAGCGGCCATTTTAGGCTTTGAATATGGATATAATGTGATTTCGCCAGAAACACTCGTGTTATGGGAAGCGCAATTTGGAGATTTTGCAAATGGAGCACAAATTATTCTTGACCAGTTTATTTCAGCTGGGAAAGCGAAATGGGGACAAACATCAGGGATTGTCATGTTATTGCCACATGGCTATGAAGGTCAAGGGCCTGAACATTCAAGTGCAAGATTAGAACGTTTTCTCCAGCTTGCTGCTGAGAATAACTGGTCTGTAGCGAATCTTTCTTCTTCCGCTCAATATTTTCATATTTTAAGAAGGCAGGCAGCCATGCTGCTTTCAGATGAGGTGAAGCCACTTGTTTTAATGGCGCCGAAAAGCTTATTACGCCATGCCTCAGCCGCAGCTTACCTGGAAGAATTCACGAATGGAGAATTCCAGCCGATTGTTGAGCAGCCAGGTCTAGGCAAAGAACCAGAACAAGTGGAGAGAATCGTATTTACTACTGGCCGCTTAGCGGTTGAGCTATCTGATACTTTAACAGATGTTGAACAATACAACTGGCTTGATATTATTCGAATCGAAGAATTATATCCTTTCCCTGAACAGGAAATTAAGAATCTATTAAAAAAATATAAAAATCTAAAAGAAGTCATCTGGACTCAAGAAGAGCCAAAAAATATGGGCGCATGGACATATATCGCTCCACGCTTACAACAGCTGATGCCAAATGATATTCAAGTTTCCTATAACGGCCGCCCGGAAATGGCGAGTCCTTCTGAAGGAGACCCGCTCATTCATAAAAGAGAACAACAAAGAATTATTAACAATGTCTTAACACCGGCAAAAGAAAAGGTAAGTTTATAGAATTAGACATTTACAAAAGGGGATGTGCAGACAAATGGCAGAGATTAAAATTCCTGAATTAGCAGAATCGATTACAGAGGGTACCATTGCACAATGGTTAAAGCAGCCTGGTGAAACGGTCGCAAAAGGTGATTATATACTTGAGCTTGAAACAGACAAAGTAAATGTAGAGATTATTTCTGAGTACGATGGAGTCCTTCAAGAAAAATTGAAAGAAGAGGGTGAAACTGTCAATGTAGGAGAAACGGTTGCGATTATTGGCGAAGGCAGCCAAAGCAGCGCTCCTTCAACTTCTGAAAGCGGTCAAAATGAACCAAAAGAAGCTGCCGAAGAAAAATCAGAGCCAACGCCTACTGCTTCAAGTGATGTAGTTGCTTCTCCTGCTGCAAGAAAATATGCGAGAGAACACGGCATTGATTTAAATCAAGTGGCGACATCTGATCCATTAGGCAGGGTGCGTAAACAAGATGTATCTAATTTCGAGCCATCAACACAAGCGCCTGCTGCAAAACCAGCTCCAGCAGCTACACCGGCAGTACAACAGCCAACTATTTCTGATAGCAAACCAGTCGAGAGAATAAAAATGACTCGCAGACGACAAACAATTGCTAAACGTCTAGTAGAAGTTCAGCACACAGCGGCTATGTTAACAACATTCAATGAAATTGACATGACCGCGATTATGAATTTAAGAAAGAAAAGAAAAGATGATTTCCTAAAACAAAATGATGTGAAATTAGGATTCATGTCCTTCTTTACGAAAGCAGTTGTAGGTGCGCTTAAAGCTTATCCTTTACTGAATGCAGAAATTCAGGGCGATGAAATCGTTGCGAAAAAATTCTATGATATTGGAGTTGCTGTTTCTACTGAGGGAGGATTAGTCGTTCCTGTTGTAAGAGATGCCGATCGTTTAAACTTTGCCGAAATTGAAAGAGAAATTGGAGATTTAGCAAAGAAAGCTAGAGATTCTAAGCTTACATTAGCCGATATGCAAGGTGGAACATTTACCATTACAAATGGAGGCACATTTGGTTCATTATTATCAACACCTATATTAAATGCACCACAAGTAGGAATTTTAGGCATGCATTCAATCCAAAACCGACCTGTTGCGATAAATAATGAAACAATCGAAATTAGACCAATGATGTATATCGCTCTTTCTTATGATCACCGCATTGTTGATGGAAAAGAAGCAGTCGGCTTTTTAGTAAGAGTGAAACAGCTTCTCGAAGACCCAGAAAAATTACTTTTAGAAGGGTGAAATGGGCATTAGGAGCGCATTCTGATTACCACTCTACGGGTTGTCAAGGTGCAACGGGCATCAGGAGTGATAGCTGATGACCACTCTATGGTTTTTGATAATAGGAAAAAAGGAAGCTATCATTTGATTCATTGAATAGCTTCCTAGCATAAAAACAAGGCTTTCTAAAATAGAGGAGGAAAACAATGAATATCCATGAGTATCAAGGAAAAGAAGTCCTTAGACAATACGGAGTTACGGTTCCGAACGGTAAAGTCGCTTTTACAGTTGAAGAGGCAGTAGAAGCAGCAAAAGAACTAGGTACTGATGTATGTGTGGTGAAAGCACAAATTCACGCTGGAGGCCGAGGAAAGGCTGGCGGTGTTAAGGTTGCTAAAAATTTAGAAGAAGTTCGTATGTATGCGGCTGAGATTTTAGGAAAAACACTTGTGACACACCAAACAGGGCCTGAAGGGAAAGAAGTCAAGCGACTTCTCATTGAAGAAGGCTGTGATATTCAAAAAGAGTATTATATTGGACTAGTTTTGGACCGTGCGACTTCACGCGTTGTTCTTATGGCTTCTGAAGAAGGCGGTACTGAAATTGAAGAAGTAGCTGAAAAGACACCCGAAAAGATCTTTAAGGAAGAAATTGATCCAGTTGTTGGCTTAACTCCATACCAGGCTCGTCGCATTGCCTTTAATATCAATATTCCAACTAAGCTAGTTGGACAGGCTGTTAAATTTATGATGGGCTTATATCAAGCTTATATCGAGAAGGATTGTTCTATTGCAGAAATTAATCCGCTTGTCGTTACTGGCGATGGAAAAGTCATGGCATTAGATGCAAAGTTAAACTTTGACTCAAATGCTCTGTATCGTCAAAAAGATATACTAGAATTACGTGACTTAGAAGAAGAAGATCCGAAAGAAATTGAAGCTTCTAAGTATGACTTAAGCTATATTTCATTAGACGGCAATATCGGCTGTATGGTAAATGGTGCAGGTCTTGCGATGGCCACAATGGATATCGTAAAGCACTATGGCGGCGATCCAGCTAACTTCCTTGATGTTGGGGGCGGTGCGACAGCAGAGAAAGTAACGGAAGCATTCAAAATCATTCTTTCCGATCAAAACGTAAAAGGTATTTTTGTCAATATCTTTGGCGGAATCATGAAATGTGACGTTATCGCAACAGGTGTAGTGGAAGCTGCAAAGCAAGTAGGGTTAAAGGTGCCTTTAGTTGTACGTTTAGAAGGAACAAATGTGGATTTAGGCAAGAAAATCCTTGCTGAGTCTGACGTTGAAATCATTGCAGCTGAATCTATGGCTGATGGCGCACAAAAAATCGTTTCATTAGTAGGGTAATAACTGAAAAGCTTAAGTTACGTGAAACCAGAAAGGGGAATTATCGTGAGTGTATTTATTAACAAAGATACAAAAGTAATCGTCCAAGGGATTACTGGTTCAACAGCACTTTTCCATACAAAACAAATGCTAGAATACGGTACAAAAATTGTCGGAGGAACTTCTCCAGGTAAAGGTGGCTCTGAAGTAGAAGGCTTACCAGTATTTAACACTGTTTCTGAAGCTGTCAAAGCTACAGGCGCAACTGCTTCTGTCATCTATGTACCAGCTCCATTTGCAGCAGACGCGATTCTAGAAGCTGTTGATGCAGAGCTTGACTTAGCCATCTGTATTACTGAACATATTCCTGTGTTGGATATGGTAAAAGTAAAGCGCTACATGGAAGGCAAGAAAACACGTCTTGTTGGTCCTAACTGCCCGGGTGTTATTACGGCAGATGAATGTAAAATTGGGATTATGCCAGGCTACATTCATAAAAAAGGACATGTTGGGGTTGTTTCACGTTCTGGAACACTAACATATGAAGCCGTTCATCAATTAACTCAAGCTGGAATCGGTCAAACGACTGCTGTAGGTATCGGGGGCGACCCTGTTAACGGTACGAACTTCATCGATGTGTTAAAGGCGTTTAATGAAGACCCAGAAACTTATGCAGTTATTATGATTGGGGAAATTGGCGGAACGGCTGAAGAAGAGGCTGCTGAATGGGTAAAAGCGAATATGACGAAGCCTGTAGTTGGTTTCATTGGCGGTCGTACAGCACCTCCAGGAAAACGTATGGGACATGCTGGAGCCATCATTTCAGGCGGTAAAGGTACTGCAGATGAAAAAATCCGTGTCATGAATGAATGCGGAATTGAAGTTGCTGATACACCTTCTGTAATGGGAGAAACATTGATTAAGGTACTGAAGGAAAAAGGTCTTTACGATAAGTGTAAGACACATTAATAAAGGGAAAATCAGAACTAAACAAAGACATTTTAATAATAAGTTCTAAACAAAAGAAAATGAGTTACTTTAGTTCTATTACCTATTAAGTGCGCTGCATGAAAAGCAGCGCACTTTTTTATGTGATAAGTGTTTTTTTACATTTGAGTATTTACATCACAGGATTTACGTGAGAAAGTGAATTGCAAGTTGCTAAGGCTACTTGAAGATCCAGGAGCTGTCTGCGGGTATTCAAGATATGAGGTATGTAGGTATTCAAAAATCTCCAAGAGACAGTATTGGTCGGACATTTCAAGGTAGGTAAGCGCTGAAAAAGTCCAAGCAGCCGTGCTGGATGAACATTTCAAGGTGAGTAGCCTTTCACACTAATCATTAGAAATAGTCTCACTGCTGCTTAATCAGAAATTCTTTTATAAAGCATCGAAGCACAAATTTAATACCCTTCAGGTAACTTCTCCAGCATCTTCTCAATCGGAATGGCAAGTCCTATTTGATCCTTCGTAGATAATGCAAAAACAACTCCAATCACATTTCCTTTTAAATTGATAACAGGACTTCCGCTGTTTCCGTTATATATAGGGGATGAAAGCATAAGAACTCCATTTTTATCTGATCCTTCAAGTATTTCTCCATCTATCGCAATTTGATTGTGTAAAAGCGGATTGCCAATCACATAAATTTGATCGGAAACAGCCCATGTATTAGGCTGACCTAAAGAAAGTGCGGGTAATTGCTCCCCATCGATTTGTAAAAAGGCAAGATCAATGTCGGGGTAGGATTGTAAAATGGTGGCTTGGAAAATGTCTCCGTTCGAGAATGTGACGGTTATTGGATACATGTTATCGACAACATGATGATTTGTAATGATTAACCCATGTTCAGATATATTGAATCCAGTTCCTTTGGAATGCTGGTCGTGCACAGTAACAACGGCTTCTTTATACTTCTGAATCTCTTCCTGTTTCGATAGTTCAGCTGATTTCTGTAAAAAATTTATCGATGATAGATTAAAGACTTGCGGCCAAATTTGAAGCAGACTTACTATTAAAGCAATCGCTACACCAACGGAAATGGTCCTTTTTACAATTATATTTCGCCTTTTCTGTTTTTCTCGTAACCATTCATCTTCTTCATTTGGCAAGAAATCCTCTAACGGCGGTTCTTCGAATTTATCTTTGTTTTCATCTGTATCGTAATGATTCATCAGTAAAATCCTTTCATATGTATTCGGACTTTATTATTAATATAAATCTACTATACAATTGCCAGATCTATTTTGCTAAAAAAACGATTACTTTAAACTTCGTATCCTACTGGGGAAAAAATTGTATAATAAGATTATTTGAAAAAGGCAAAAAGAGTAGGAGGAGTACAAATGCAAACTTTAGAGAAAATCAGTAATCGGTTTTGGTATCAAACACCTGTTTCGGAGACTGATCGGCCAATTTTAGGTGTGGTAATTGGGGATAAACGGTCTTTAATGATAGACGCTGGCAATTCAGAAGCACATGCGAAGTATTTTCTTAGCGAGTTAGAAAAGAATCATATCCCTCAGCCAAGTTTAGTAGTGCTTACACATTGGCATTGGGATCATATTTTTGGATTGTCTGCATTAGACATGATTTCTGTTGGTTCCAAACAAACGAAAGATGAACTAGAAAAGCTCGTTTCGTTCGAATGGACTGATGCTGCCTTGGATGAACGGGTGAAGTCTGGTGTGGAGATTGAATTTTGCGCAAGTGCTATAAAGAAAGAGTTTGGAAGCGAGAGGGATATTAAGATAACCCTTCCGGAAGTAACTTTTGAAAAAAGAATGGACATTGACCTGGGCGAAGTCACTTGTCAAATTGAGCATGTTGGCGGCGATCATGCTCAAGACTCTGTCATCATTTATATAAAAGAAGAAAAAATATTGTTTTTGGGGGATGCAATTTACGCTAACCTTTATGCTAGTAAAAGAAATATGACAGTAATACGGACACTTCAACTTTTGGACAAAATCGACCAATTTGATGCAGAAACCTACATCCTGTCTCATTGGAAACCTGTATCAAAACACGAATATCAGCTAGAGGCCAAATTGTTAAGGAATATGGCCCGTTTAACCGAACAATTCGAAGGGCGATATGATGAAATAAAAATAGCCTATCAATCGATTGTCAATCGAGACTTGAATGAGGATGAGCTTGAGACGTTGAATTATTTTGTAAATGGTTTTGAACTTGGAGAGTAATTTCAAGTATGGAAGGGACGAGGGGGCATGTCCCTCTCCCAAACAAGGATGAAATTGTTTAGAATAAGTAGTTGAAATTTTTAACACTAATTTCCCTCTAAAGAATGTTCCACATGACAAAAGAATGCTTTGATATAAAAGTCGATTTCTAGTGTAATTATATTGAGATTTGTAATGAAAAATTAATATATGTTGGCGAATAAGTGAATGGGATGGTTACTTTTGAATAAATCTAAACAAAGGTTATAGATTTTTAGAACACGAAGAAATAACTGGGGGTAAAGAACTTGAAGAAAGTCATACACAGGTCGTCATACGACTTCCTAAAGAACGAATTCAAGTATTTAGAGTCAACAGGTAACCTTCAAGAAGGCCAAGCAGATAAATTGATTGCACTTTATGAGTATCCCAATGAAGCATTAAAGCCGAGTAAAAAAATCAACATGATTTCCATCCTTTTAACAATTGGAGCATTGCTTATCGGATTAGGTATTTTAAGTTTTATAGCAAGTAACTGGTCTAATATGACAAGCAGTACAAAATATGTCTCATTGCTCGCAATCTTAATTGGTTTCTTTATTACAGCCAGACTATTAGAAAATAAGAGACCGTATATAGCCAAAGCCTTCTATTATATTGGGGTATTTGCTTTTGGTGGAGAGTTATTTTACATAGGACAACTATTTCACTTAGGAGGCAAAGCAGAAAATACTTTCATATGGTGGGGGTTAGGAACTCTTCCGTTAGCGTTCTATTGTAAAGATAAAATATTAAAAGCTATCAGTTTAATATTTATTTATGTATTTATCGAACTGAAGTTCATCCATTACGAAAGTGATTTGTGGTATCTAGCCATCTTTCTTATTCCTCTCTTATTCTTATTTGGGCATTATATCATGAAAAAAAGCAGAAAAATTATGCTAGTGGTTAACATGTTTATTTTATATCAATTTATCCAAACGCATTTCTACTTCCGAACTCTTGCAGAAACAGCATCTTTCCCTTGGATATTCATTGTATTAATACCACCATTGTTCTATGTAGGTCACAAGTTCCTAAACAAGTCTATCATTTTATTTTCTATCAACACTTTAATGGTCATTCAAGCAATCGTAACAGTCTTTGTATTCTATGAAATAGAAAATATTATTTTGCTGCTCATCTTCTTATTTGTACTTGGCCTGGCGTATACGCACATTTGGCATACAAATTATAAATTACCCATGATAGTAATCGGTTCAGCCTTGCACTTTATAACAGCAATTATGCTAACAATCCCTTTCTTGTGGGAAGTAAGTTTCCCTAAATGGGCAACAACTGATACAAAGGCCTTAATCCCTTGTATTGTAATAGGAGTTTTATATAGCATCTATGCGTTATCAATGGCAAGTAAAGGCAATTTATTCGGGGTAGCCATTGTATGTGTGTTTATCCTGCGTTTTTATGTAGACTTATCATTGCAATTCATGAACAAATCAATCGCATTCCTTATTGGCGGGATTCTCTTGATCGCACTAGGTATTTGGTTTGAGCGAACAAGAAAGGGAGGGAAAAAGAATGATCCAACTTTCAAAGAATAAACAATTTCTCCTTGCGCTAATCATTCCTGTCATCATCTTGTTAGGGATGACAGTAAAACCGCTTTTAACAACCTTTTTTGGGGAAACAATTTATCTGCAAACAGTCCTCTTTGACCCAAGAGATTTGTTCTATGGAGATTACGTAGATTTGCAATTTGAAATAGAGAGGTTACCTGTAACATTATTAGATAAGGAGCTTCAATCTAAACTAGAGAGTAACGGTCATTCCTTCAAAGACTATAAAGATACATCTGTTTACATTGTTTTAGAATTAAACCAACAATCAGGGATCCACGAAGCAGTAATCATAACAGAGAAAAAACCATCCTCCAGCCCTTACATTAAAGGAATCATGAGTCCTTACTTATCCTATTCCGATTGGGATGATCAAAACTCCCAGAAAGTTGTATACATCGACATTCCAGTTGAACGATACTTTTTAGAAGAAAACACTGGGAAACAGTTAGAACAAGATGCTAGAGAAGGTCGATTAATTGCGGAAATCAAGGTAAAGAATGGTTATCCGATTCTGCAGGGGATATTAAAGGATGCCCGTAATTAATTGGAACATATCACATACGGCTTCGATTGAAAGGAAAATAGAATATTTAAAAAGTGTAATGGAAGAAAGTGATTCTAGTTGTATAGTTGTTCTAGAGGAAGTTATAGAAGAAATCAAGGATAAAACGGGTTTAATGTTTGCTCATTGTGCTATTAAATATGGTGCGGATTTTCTAATTTCGAATGATTTTAAAAGCGGTTGTTTAATTTGAACGGACAATATCAATTCAGTGTTGTAAACATACAGGAATTTATTGAAGTTTTCAATGAAAAATGATTGAATCTCAGGTCGTCAATATGACGGCTTTTTGTTTTTTAAATCTTCATCTTAAATTAAATGGTAAAATCAATTCTGATGGAGGGATTAAATGAAAAAGGATATATATGTAGTCGGCGCCGTGATTATACTTAATGGAAAAATTTTATGTGCACAAAGAGGAGCAAATAGAATTTTACCGTACAAATGGGAGTTTCCCGGAGGCAAGATAGAAGTCGGTGAAACACCGCAGGAAGCACTAAAACGGGAAATTAAGGAGGAAATTCATTGCCAAATTGAAATTGGCGGGCAAATTGATCATACGGTTTATAAGTATGATTTTGGTATCGTTCATTTATCGACTTTTGCCTGCAAACTGAAAGAAGGGGAGCCGCGACTCACTGAACATAAGGAGATCAGATGGGTAGAGCCAAATGAACTGAGTACACTAGATTGGGCTCCGGCTGATATTCCGTCGGTGAAAAAATTAGTAGAAATGAATTTTCCCACTAACTAACGGGCTGTGTTGACAGAACCAATCATATAACAATGCAATTTTTACAAATAACGCTTGGGTGAAATGAAATCCAAGCGTTTACTTATGGGGTTTTATCAATTGTTTTTTTCTTTGATTGTAAATATATTTGTGTTACGATTCCGGAATAATACACGTAAAAAATCATAGCGAAGTAAAGGATTAATCGGGGAAAATAGAATTCTTCCTTACCCGTAAACTCCATATAATTGAAGGAATTAC
>NZ_JBALPC010000230.1:0-509 GCF_036965225.1 Bacillus sp. JJ1474
TGTTAATACTGTTGAACGATTTAATATGAATTTCAAATTAGTAGATAGTTCAAGACTATGTTATACTGTGACACTTAATAATCCATCAATTCAAACACTGGTTCAAATGACTCCTTTATCATGGGCGGCCACGGAGTGTCAAGCTAAATTATTCTTAGAAGCAAATTCAGCTCAAATAACCGTTGATTTGGAAATATTAATTGGTAAGAAATATTAAATTTTGAGAAGAGAGCAGCCTTGCAGTTTGGACTGCTCTTATCACTACTATACAGCAATCGGGCACAATTCTTAAAATAGAATTGTGCCTTCTTTAGCTATAAGGCCAGATTGAAGAGTAAAGAAGTTTTTTAATATGGCTCTTCACCAAAACCTATGGTTGACGCATGACTTACTTGCATTCGGTCAAAATGCGATTTTCGTATACCATAAAGTAGATACTTCAGCTTACGAATTAGACTTAATAAAGATAAATGCTTATAAAAATCAATGCACAACGTGCTACACTATAA
>NZ_JBALPC010000230.1:555-2341 GCF_036965225.1 Bacillus sp. JJ1474
AATTATGAAATTCCACGATCAATAACAAAATAACAAGTCAGTAAGGAGAAACACATGCTAACGATTTTACAGGAAGAACAATTTGAAAACCTTTATCAATTAATTGAAGATTCTTTCCCTATAGATGAATATAGGCCCTACCAAACACAACGTGCATTACTTTCTCATCCTCACTATCAAATATACGTTTATGAAAAAGATAATAAGCTTGCTGCTTTTTTTGCCACATGGGAAGGACCCGATTTTATCTTCCTAGAGCATTTTGCCGTTAAAGCAAGCTTTCGCAATGGTGGCTTAGGGTCGAAACTACTCCAAGCATTTCTTAAGCAGCAGGCAAAACCTATCGTCCTTGAAATCGAACCACCTGAGGGGGAAATCGAAAAAAGGCGAGCTGGTTTTTATGAACGAAATGGCTTTAGCCTTAGTCAGTGGGGCTATGTTCAACCAGCACTTGCAAAAGGGCAAAGCCCGGTTTCAGTTGTATTAATGTCTTACCCGAAACCATTACAAGAACAAGCATATCAATCCTTTAAAAACTGGGTATTTAAACACGTCTATTCATAATATTGGATTTTTTTGTTGTGAATTTGCGATTTCCAAGCGTTACCTTATACAAAAAGCATGAATTAAAGTGAGTGCAGGTCGCAATTTTTAACGCATTACCCCATCAGTTGCTGCAATTAATGATTCAAGTTGTTTAATACAGATCATCTTCTTATTAGTAGCAATGGTCAAGTACGATCTTCCATTAATGNNTGGAGCAATGAAAAATCCTAATTTCTTAGCATTAAATTAAGAAATTAGGATTTTTAATATTGAAATTCCCTTAACATTGTAAATCCGCGTTTCCTGTCGCTACCCCACTGTCTACTTGACAGGGGTATATCCAAATACCTAACCTTATAAAAGTGAAGTTTTCTGCTGCATATTTTCAATTACCTGTATCATAATTTTTGTAACGAAATGTTCCTTTTGGTTTTTTACAACTGTATCATAAATATACTCTTCAAAAACATAATCTCCTAAGGCTAAATCTAAACGTTCTATCTCTGAAATAAGTCTCTTATAGGTATTATGTATTGTTTTATCATCTCCAATATGATAACCAATTAGAAAATCACCCTTTACAGCCTGGAAATACGGATATCCTTCTTTGGGTTGTGGTTGCTCAATGTATAAATAGCTATACTTAGAGAATTCTCCCTTTAAAACTTGCTCCCGTTTCGTTATACCACCTATAGGATAACCTGTATCAAGCTGTAATTCGTTCAATTCACCAATAAACTCTGAAATAACCTCTACAAATTCCTCATTGGTAATACTTTCAATGTTTCTGCTTAAATAAAGTGTGGCTTCTGGTAAATGTTCAAGCGTAATTTGATGAAAGTCAAGGTGTGAGGCCTCCTCCATTAATGTTATTTTTGTTTCGATAAGTTTTTCCTTCATTTGAATTTCCTGTCGCTTTTTCATAATCTCTTCTTTCTTTTGATACATTAAAGTTAAAAAACTTTCAGGAGATTTATTTTGCGTGTATTGTTGAATATCATTTAGTGACATACCAAAATCTTTTAATAAATCAATAACAAAGAATAACTCTATTTGGTTGATTGAATAAAAACGATAGCCTTTTTCATTTTTAAATACTGGAGACAGAAGACCTATTTGATCGTAGTAAAAGAGTGTTTGTTTGTTAACCTTGCAAAGCTTTGCGAATTCACCTGTAGTTAAATATTTCATATTTTTTTTATTCATAATTTACATCACCACCCTTGACTATATAGTTACT
>NZ_JBALPC010000231.1:0-11644 GCF_036965225.1 Bacillus sp. JJ1474
ACCATGAATGATCCATGGCTCTTGTTTTCGCGTTGCTCTACCTAAAACACTCACCATGAACAAGCTTAGTTTATTGAATAACGATAAATCAAAAATCTCTCATTTGGATTATGTTTAGATTCCGGTAATAAGACCTCTTTCGTCAATTCAAAGGCAGTTTGATTTTCTAAAAAATAAGTATAATCCTCTGATGGATAATATAATATTAGCTCGATGTTCCGTTTACATTTTTCCACAGACAACAGGATATTGTTGATAACCTTCATAAAGATTTGTATTGAAAACGGATTGAAAAAATAAAACCGATTGTCCGCTGGATCAATTTCGTATTCTTCAGCTAAACAACAATGAAAGTGAATATCATCTTTTCTATTTTTGAATTTCTTTCCATACCTCTGAAGATTTTCAAGCGCTTCTGCATAATATCCTTCATTCATTTCCACCCCAACCGCTGTAGAATGGAATAAATAATTTGTAAAAAAGTTTAATCTACCTTTTCCACACCCAAAATCAACTAGCCTGTCACTGCTTTTCAGTTCATATTGGTTAAATAATAGGTCAAGTGCACTGTATGGAGTTGATTCATATCGATGGTAGTGAAAGGATTGATTGAAGCCCTTTTGATCCCCACATGTCCTAATATTTAATAATCCGTCAAAATAACGTTCGTTCATAAAAATGATCTCCTATTCTAACAACATTACCTATTTGAAATAATTTACTTTTTACCCATATTTGGCTATAATTAAATAGTTATAAACTCCTACTTACAACTGCTTTTCTACAAAACTTCTAAACCATCATCTTGAATTTCGTATATATTAAAATGTACATCATATACTCTCATTGCAACAGGAAAAGTATCCATCCAATGGCACTTACTAAAAAATCGCACCCTCTACATGCATGAATCAATTTCACCCTAATGATGACTAGTCAAAATATTTATAAAACAATTCGCTAAACGGAGAATACAATAATTCCTGCTATTTTTTTATCATATGATTCATTATAAAGTGAAACTTCAATCAGTGGGGGTTTTCCGACACACAGGACGTGCTAGCGTCGACAAAGACATTAGGACGTGGCGATCTTAGTTGGCCTTCATCCCCCACTGATTGTTAGTTGAACCAATCGGGCCTTTACGGGCTGTTGATCCCCCACTTAGAAATTTTTATTTTACGCAACTTCTTGAAGTGGGGGTCTTACAGCCCGTTAATCTGCGATAAAACAAAAGGGGATAGTGATATGGATTTTAAAAACATGACTGTAGGTGAACTAAAGGCAGATTTGATTAAAGATGCCAAAAAAGGATACCCTTTCTTACTCGCGGGAGCCTTCTATTGGTTAGTTATGGGAGGATTGGGCTTTTTCATAGAAAGCCAACAGCAGCTCGCTCTTTTCTACCTGATTGGTACATGTAGTATTTTCCCATTGGCTATTGCTATCGGCAAAATACGTAAAATCAATCTTTTAAGTAAAAATCCATTAGGGGCTTTAGGAGGAATTATAGGAGGCATTCAAGCATTTTACATACCGGTTTGGGTGATCATTTACATTGAACAATATGAATTAATCCCAATGGCCATAGGTATTTTAGGAGCCTCACACTTTTTGCCATATTTATGGATTTATCAAAGTAAAACGTACGGAATTTTTACCATTGCAATGGCTGCAGTCTCTTTTATTTTCGGTTATGTCTTTATTAATCATGCATTTATGCTACTGCCATTTTTACTATGTATACTATATCTTCTATCCGTTATTGCCCTGTCGTTTGAGACAAAGTCATTTATCTCTATTGATGAAAGGAAGGGGATTGGCAAATAACAGTAGATCTATATAAAACAAAAAGTGAAGCTGCATCTAATGGATATCAGCTTCACTTTTTCTATAAACTATTTTCCAATCAAACTATATACAGAAGCTCCAACTAAATCCCCAGCCTCCTTCAAACGCTCAACACTAATATATTCGATTTTATCTTGTGGTGTGTGATAATAAGGCTCAAGGTTTGCAGTACCAGGCTCACGGCGAATGAAGTTAACAGCTGGAATCCCCGCATCGTGGAAGGATACGTGATCGGAAGCCCCGCGCTGATAGAGAACTAATTCAGACGGTGTTCCAATTCTTTCAGCTGTCGCCAGCGCTGTTTCCGTTACGATGTTTGCCTTGCCATCAACGGTATTCATATAGATGGCTGTTGCATTTTCCCAGGAGGTTCCGACCATATCCATGTTGAAGTTCGCAACGCTCCGCTCAACCTCATTCTGACTTAGCTGACTTACATAATAGGCGGATCCGACAAGGCCAATTTCCTCCGCACCAACAAAAACAAACCTCAATTCTTTATCGATCGGATAGCTTTTTAACACTCTTGCCAGCTCTAAAGCAGTAGCTGTACCAGACGCATTGTCACTGGCACCCGGTGCAAATGGAACACTATCAAAATGGGCAGACACGTGTACAATGTCGTGGTTTTTTCCTTTTTGAGGGGTTCTTGTCGCAATGATATTTTGTGATTTTGCATTTGCAATCCGTTTCACTTTTAATGTCACCGTTTTGTTTTGGGCAGCAATATCTTGAATTAGTGCTTCGCCGCTTGCTTTTGAGATCCCTCCAACAGAAATTGTCGTATCTCCACCGATGGAAGGATTTAATGGTCCAGGGGAATCCACATTATTATAAATCAGCACTCCGATAGCACCAGCAGCTATAGCGTTATCGATTTTTTCTTTAAATGTGATGTCGCCTCTTGAGATTAGAGCTATCTTTCCCACTGCCTCCTGTGTAAAATCGTCTAATTTCCCTAACCCAGCATCGTAAAGACTTGCAGTGATCCCTGCTTCAGGAGTATCCGCTGAACCGGCAGGGATACTAACCATGACTTCATTTTGATCGCTAGTCTGTAAATGCCCTGTCATTTTATCAGGAATCCTGAATTCTTGTGTCGTTACTTCATATCCGTAAGAAACCAAACGATCCTTAATAAACTTGGCGGCTCTCTGCTCACCTTCTGTACCCGTTACACGCGGGCCAATCGTTTCGGATAAATAATAGACATCTTCATACATACGCTCTGCACTAACTCTAGCAATAACCTTTTGATCCAATGCTTTTTCACTTGGATGAACAACGTGATTAGGTGCAGCCTCTGCTGTATTGGCGGAATTCATAGGAGCAAGATACAAACTTGAAGTGACTAAAAGAGTAGAAAGCAAAATGGAAGAGCCTTTTTTCAAAACAAAAACCTCCTTATGATATGATTTCACAAAAGGAATTCGCTTTTATTTCCTGCAAACCTTTTCAAAAACGAAAAACGAAACTTTCAACCTAGCAATATTTCAATTTACTAGGTCCTTAATAATGAATTATTTTAATAGACATAAGTCTTAAGACCATGAATAATTTGAAGGGCGTCTTTGCTTATTTTTCAACAAAAATAACCCAAAGCATATGCTCTGGGCTATTTCTTAAAGCGATCTTCCTCTTTCATTCCTACTTCACTGTTTCTGGTACAGCTTGAACCTCGATCATCTCTTTGCGCCGCTGTTTCCTAGCCGCTCCAATACTCAGTGCCTTTACTGAAAATAAACGGTAAACGGCCGGTATAAGAAGTAATGTAATAAAAGTCGCGAACATTAAGCCGAAAATAATAACTGTGGCCATTGGCGCCTGATAATTACCCGAAGTGCCTGATGCAAGCGCTAATGGAAGCATTGCGCCAGCTGTTGTTAAGGTTGTCATGAATATTGGACGAATACGGTTTTTACCTGCTTCAAGAAGTGCGTCTTCAACAGAGAAGCCCTCTCTGCGAAGCTGTTTTGTACGATCAATTAACAGAATAGCGTTGTTTAAGACGATGCCAATTAACATGATGACACCCATTCCTGACATTAGATTTAGCTCCATCTGAGTGATAAATAAACCTAGAATGGCGCCTACAATCGTCATCGGAATCACTGACATGACAATGAGTGGGTGGCCTAAATGATTGAACTGAACCGCCATAACTAGATATACCAGGAAAAGAGCAATTCCTATTACAAAGACCATTTCCATCATTAATTCCTGCTGTTGTTCCAGGTCCCCTGCAACTGATACTGATAAACCTGCTGGGGCCTTGAAATCCTCGATTAATTTCTGGACATCTCTATTGACCGCTCCAAGGTCCTTTCCTTCAATATCGGCAGAAATGGCGATAAACCGTTCCCCGTCTGAGTGGGAAATCTCATTTGGCGTATCCACGCTTTTCAATTCAATGAAAGCAGATAATTTTCTCTCCCCTTCTATGGTTGGTACCTTCATATCCAGCAAATCCTTTTTCGTTGCGGTCTTTTGATCCCATTTTACAAATAAAGGCATCTTCTCTTCGTTTATCGACATTTCACCAATAGGCATTTGTAAAAACGACTGCTCAATGAATTGTTTAATTTGAAGTTGGGAAAGTCCAGCCTTTTCAATTTCATCCGTTTTTAAAACAATGACTTCCTCTTGGGACATCCGCTCCATTGACGTTCTTACGCCAACAATGCCATCAATCCTTTGCAGCTCTTCCTTAAAGTCACCGGCTGTTGCTTGCAGCTGCTCTATGTCTTCTCCTTTTATTTTCACTTGAACAGGTGATCCACCGCCACTGGATAAGGCACTTTGAATACTTTCAATTGGATACAAATCCTGCATCTCCCGCAGTGTCTTCAAGATTTCTTCATTTACTTCCTTTTGTTCCTTTTTTATCTCATCGCCTTTTGTCATATTGATGATACTGTACAGCATTCCGCCATTATCAAGTACATAACTCGTATCTACATCCTCGATGGCACTCAGTTTTTCATTCATCGTTTGAACGATTTCGGCTTTTTCTTGATTTGTAATACCTGGTTCTAGATCAACCATTAGCTCCGAATATCGGTTAAACATATCAGGCATAATCGTCATTGGGATCTTTGTTACTAGTAATAATGACCCTGCAAACATTAGGAAAAAGAGAGTAATGACACCGAGACTGCGGCGCTTTTTCTTGATGGTCCAGGAAACAGCATGGCTATACCCCCGCATAAACATTCCTTCTTTAGCTGCTCCCTTTGTCTTTTTAAGCTTCATAAACTTATCGGATAATGAAGGAATTAATGTAAAGGCCACAATCATGGAGCTGATTAATGTAATGGCAACTACTACTGAAAGCATGATCATAAATTGACCCATTTCGCCGCCGATCATTCCAATTGGAAGGAATACGACAATGGTCGTTAGAACCGATGCAATTACGGCCGAAGCAACTTCCTTTGTTCCCTCTAAAACCGCATCAAACTTGTTCAAACCTAGTTCTTTCTTTCGATAAATGGATTCTAGGATAACGATGGATGAATCAACCATCATCCCAATTCCCAATCCAAGTCCAATTAAGGTTAAAATATTAAAGCTATAGCCAAACATCCACATCGCTGCAAAGGTTAATAATACGGATGTTGGGATGGAAATACCGATAATGATAGTAGCCCTCAGATTTCTAAGGAAAATGAGAAGAATGACTGCAGAGATTAGCCCGCCAATAAGGATATTGTCTGTTACCCCATCAATCGATTCCTGCACATAGTCTGCCTGTGCAACCATTTCATTTAATTGAAACCCTGTAACTAAACCTTCATCCCGAATTTTTTTAATTTCCGCCCGAACTGCTTTTGCCATCTCAATTTGCGTTACATCTGCAGCCCTGCCAACCTGGATAAAAATAAGATCCTTCGTTCCATCTTTCCATACAAATGATGAACTTTCCTTAGGCTGCAGGGAAATCGCTGCTACCTTGTTAAGCTCAATAAATCCTGATTGAGTAGGAATTTTTAATCCCTTTACATCATCAATATTTTCTAATTTCGTATTCCATCGCAAAGAAGGTGAGTCCTTTTCATTATTAAGTACGCCCAAAGTAGCTTCATTATTGGACATCTGGATGGCACCAATTACCTGGCCTGCCTCTAACCCATGCT
This sequence comes from Bacillus sp. JJ1474, assembly GCF_036965225.1. NCBI lineage: Bacteria > Bacillati > Bacillota > Bacilli > Caryophanales > Bacillaceae > Bacillus > Bacillus sp. JJ1474. Next base: position 5,988 of record NZ_JBALPC010000231.1, read on the forward strand.
TCAGCATTTCTGCACGATCAAATTCAATTGTCACTTCATGCTCCAACATTCCAGAAAGCATTACGTCACGTACCTCTGGAAGCTCTTCTAATCTAGGCTCCAATACGTTCTTTGCAAATCCTGTCATGTCCCCCATGCTGCCGCCAGAAATATCCATGAAGAATTCATAGCTCTGACTTGCGCCGTACTGACCAGCATCCATTTCCTTGATTCCTGGATTTTCGGCCTTTGCAGCGTTAACAATTGACTCTACTTCCTTAAATACCTCTTCCCCCCGTCCCCGCTCAAAGGTCATCCGCAGGGAGCTCCTGCCTATCATAGTAGTCGATTGAATATCTTCGACACCGTCAATTCCTTTTATTTTCTGCTCTAATGGAGTTGTGATTGTCCGTTCAACTTCAATTGCAGCCATTTCTCCCGCACCAACTTCAACATAGGCACCGTCCATACGGATGGCTGGCATTAATTCCTTATCTAATTCGAATAACGAGTAGCTTCCAATGGCTAAAACCATCACTGACAGTAAAGCAATTAACATTTTCCTTTGTACAATAAATTTCAATAATTTCAAGCCTGTTCTCCTCACTCTCTCCTTTACCTTATAGGGTTAAAATAGACTTGGAGATTTTAACACAATTAGGTAAAAGTTAACATTTCATTATGTTACCATCTTACCTACATTTCCACCCTTTCATAACGAGCCTTAGACAGATATTTTTCTAAGTCTACAGTCTTAGAGGGAGTAAACATTTAGTCTAATAATAAAAAAGAGAGCCTCGAAAAAGTCGAGTGCTCCCAGCAGAATGCTTGTCCTATTGAAAAATTTTCGTGAATTGTAGAAAATACACTTTTGGATATTGATCATTTAGATGGTTATATTCTTGAGGAACTTCAAATTCATGTAGGTAAATTATGAGGCTATCGATGCAGTTGTGCCTTCATCTTGACGATGTCTCTTTCGTTTTTAACAGCCTTTTCCCAGATTAGATCTTGGTCAGCTTGAATGACCATAAGCTTTTCCATTATTTCACTTCTCATCTGCTTTTGGTCCTCTTTAACCACACTTACTTCTTTTATCAGATTATTCAATTCTCCTTCTACCTTATCCAATCTCTCTTCTACCTTACTCAATCGAGCTTCTACCTTATCCAATCGACTGTTTGTACCGCCTACCATAGTCATTAACGTAGTAAGCATATCCTCGAATTTATCGAGACGGCTTTCATCCATTACATTCACCTCCATTTCCTCATAGCTATATTATGTCATAGTTTAATTTTTAATAGGAGAGATTTCAAACTGTAAAAAAGGTCAAAGCACTCTTTTAAATAGGAGCTTTGACCTTCTATATTCAGCTTATTTCCGCTCACTTCTATGAACAGCTCCGTCTTTAAGCCCTAGCCAAAAAGCTGCCACTAGCGCCAAAGCCACCACAATAAATGGTGCATAAAAAATAAAAAAGTTCTCCATATTCACGAATCCTCCTTCATGACTCTTCCTCTAACATAATTTTTATCAAATAAAAACAGCCTTAATAGAAGCCATAAGGATGGAACGAGTAAACAAAGCCCAGCAATAAAGGCAACTATTAGCGAAAGCGCCATCGCTTCATTTGTAAAACTGTCATAAATAGTTAAGTGTGGATACAGAAGATATGGATAATGAGATATTCCGTATGCAAAAAAAGCCAAGGTAAATTGTCCTGCTAATAATCCGAAGGCAAGGCCATATTTCTTCCGCTTCCAAATTAGCCACACCGTTCCGATAAATAGGATAAATGACAGTCCAAGCAGCCACCAAACATCTAGCATTCGTGCATAATGCTCAGCATTATGGGCCCGCAGTTCTACAATAATTCCAGCTGCTGTAATCATTAATGGAGCTGCCCAGATTAATGCATACTTTCTTAATAACTCAGTTGCATTCTGATCCTGTGCTTTATTCGCATACCATGTTAAAAATACAGCAGATATATAAAGAACAGCTGCTAAACTAAGCACAACAATGCTCCATGTAAGGGGGCTAGTAAACAGCGCCCAGTAATCGAGCACAGGATGATCATTGACCATTGTAACGAAGCCGCCTTCTGAAATAGTTAGCACAATGGAAAGGGATGCTGGAATAAACAAGCCTGATAAGCCGTACATAAAGGTATATCCCCTATGGCCCCTTGACCCATATGTCTCAAAAGCATAATAGGATCCTCGAATCGCGATCAAAATAATGGAAATACTCGCTGGAACAAGTAGAATCGTGCCGTAGTAAAAAGCAGTTTTTGGAAAAAACCCAACCATGCCAACAAAAAAGAAGACTAGAAACACATTTGTGACTTCCCAAACTGGCGATAAATATCGTTGAATGATATTTGTTAAAATATGCTTGCGTCCTGTATACAAGCTATATGCGTTAAATACACCAGCACCAAAGTCAATAGAAGCAACGAGCACATACCCAAACAGAAATAGCCAAAGAACCGAAATTCCAATTACCTCAAGTGTCATGAATGCTCACCGCCCATTTCTGTATGCCGATCTTCCAGCTCTTTTTCCACTGGATTTCTTCTAAACATTCTCGTTAACACAACAATGCTTCCAATCCCTAGAATCAGATATAAACCAGCGAATAACACAAGCATAAGGTCTATTTGACCACTAGTTGTCGCGGCGTCCTCTGTTCTCAAAATTCCTCGCAGGACCCATGGCTGTCTGCCTACCTCAGCAAACCACCATCCCGCTTCTATTGCAATAACAGAAAGCGGCCCTCCTGCCACAATAAAGCCTCGGAACCATGTCTTTCTTACAAAAGGCCAGCCCTTCCATGTTCCAATAACATATACAGCCGATAGTACCGTCAGCCATACTCCTATAGATACCATAATGTCAAATAAATAGTGAATATAAAGGGGAGGAATTTCGTCCTCTGGAAATTGATCTAATCCGATCACTTCAGCAGATAAACTACTATGTGCCAGAATACTTAATGCAAAGGGAATTTTAATGGCATACTTAACCTCTCCATCTTCTAGAACTCCGAATAAATATAGCGGCGCATTTTCTTCTGTTTCAAAATGCCATTCAGCTGCCGCTAATTTCTCCGGCTGGTACTCAGCTAAATATTTGCCTGAGAAATCACCAATAACTGCGGATGCAATGGAGAATATGAGGCTTAGCTTCATCGTTAAATAAAGCGCCTTTTTGTGATAGATATGGCTTGATCCTTTAAGTAGCCGGAATGCAGCTATCGCAGCTAGAACAAAAGCTGAAGTCATGTAAGCAGTTGCCAAAACGTGAGCAACCTTTGTTGGCATTGCAGGATTAAACATCGCAATCAGCGGGTTAATATTGATCAGTTGACCACCAACGATGTCAAACCCTTGCGGAGCATTCATAAACGCATTCACAATCGTGATAAAAACAGCTGAAAAGGACGCTCCGACAGCAACCGGTATTAATAACAGCAAATGCTTCTTCTGATTCTCAAATCGATCCCAAGTATACAAATAGATCCCTAAAAAGATGGCCTCAAAGAAAAACGCAAATGTTTCCATAAATAGTGGCAGAGCAATCACATTTCCTGCTAACACCATAAAGTTTGGCCATAAAAGCGAAAGCTGCAAGCCAATCGCAGTTCCAGTTACAACTCCAACAGCAACAGTAATGACAAACCCTCTAGCCCACCTTCTTGCCAGTAAAATATAATGTTCATCATTTTTCTTAATACCAATCCACTGGGCAATCATAATCATGAGCGGAATCCCTACACCGATTGTGGCGTAAATAATATGAAACGATAATGTCAGCTCTGTAAGTACCCGGCTAAAAAATACAGCCTCCTCTTTTCCCATTTCCTAATCGCCTCCTTAACTGCCAAATACTCTTCCTAATAGTGATAGCAGCATGATCCCAGCAGCTGAAAAAACTACCCACATCAATATTTTTTCTTGCTTTTTATACATGATCACCACTCCTTACCCTTATCTTACATGCAGACCCCTCTGCAAACTCGACAACTTTCCAATGCATTCATAATATAAATGTGACAGACGATAACATTTATGGAATAATTGCTCCAACCATAAGATTCCCCTTCATAGCCATGTATTAAACAATTGAATGAAAAATAAATAAGCCCCCACTGTTTGTGGAGGCTTCCATGTTACTGTTATTTCCTTTTTCGCCAGTAGTATGCACCTAATTGAGCAAAAACTCCTAACCCAATTCCCATAAACACCCACATAAATAAAGAGATAAGTCCCGCTAAATCTCCCCATCCAGAAGAGTCACTAAAGAAAAGGCGATACATTTCAATAAATCCAATGATGAGACCAGCCAGAAAGAAGATAAGTGCTATTTTGAAACCAAAGCGCACTAATAATAATGCGATCAGTCCAACCGCCAACGAAAACCCTAAATAAGCAGCCAGGTTTTTAACATTTAATTCGGAATCTAAAACCNNGTCTAACCCCTACTATATGTAAAATAAAAGAAATAACTGACACCAATAATCCAATCTTCCAGTAATATTCTTTTTGAGCCTTGAACATTTGAATCTCCCCATCACTTATCATTGTTATTCTTATTTTACCATCAATTATCAAACAAAACAGGCCTGCCCCTTAAGAGACAGACCTTTCCATTCAAAATGTGAATGAACCCGTATTATTTTTTGTTTTTCTTCTTCGTCATTCTTCCTAATAAGAATGCTCCCGCTGCTACACCTAGTACGGTGTTCGTTTTCTTGTTAAACACTTGTTTCGCAACTAGGTTTAGGTTTTGCGGTCTTTCCGCAAGACGGCGCATGAAGTATCCATACCAGTCATTGCCGAATGGCACATACGTACAGAAGTTATATCCCTCTTTTGCCAGTTGTAATTGCATGTCTTTTCTAAAGCCATACAGCATCTGGAATTCATATTTATCATTTGGAATATCATTCTTTTTAACGAATTCCTTCACATGATTAATAATATTATGGTCATGTGTGGCAATGGATGTAAATTTTCCATTTAATAAATGATATTCGATCAGCTTAATAAAGTTTTTATCGATGTCTCCTTTATCTTGGTAGGCAACTTGCTCAGACTCTTTATAAGCGCCTTTTACGATACGAAGACGGTAGTTTTTGTACTTTTGGATATCTTCTTCTGCACGGAAGAAATAAGCTTGGATAACCGTTCCAATATTATTATATTCCTTGGAAAGTTCGTCCAATATGTCAAACGATGGCTGAAGATGTCCATAATCCTCCATATCAAAGTTGATATGCATATCATACTTACTTGCTAAGTCGACAATTTCTCTTAAATTATTTAAGCAAAAGTTATAATCAATATCTAAGCCTAATTGTGTAGGCTTTAATGAAATATGAGCATCTACTTGATTTTCATGTATCGCTTCAATTACCTTTAGAATTTGTTCCTTCGCTTCTGTTGCTTCTTCCTCTTTAAATACAAATTCACCTAAGTTATCTACCGTACACGAGATTCCGTGTGCATTGAGTTCTTTAATACTTTTGATCGTTTCTTCTATATTTGTTCCCGCTACAACAGTTTGCGCACCCAATTTTAAACCATACTTTTTTGCAGCACTATTAAGAAACTGGTTTTGAGAAAGGCTCATGAAGATATCTTTTAACATAGTGATTACTCCTCATTGTTA
>NZ_JBALPC010000232.1:0-16584 GCF_036965225.1 Bacillus sp. JJ1474
CTTAAACTTTTTTAAAATTTTAACATTTTTGGTCAAATATATCTAATATTATTATTTTCGTATAACCTCAAAAATCGGTTTGAGGGTTTCTACTAGGGACCGTAAATTCCTAACTACGAAAGGGTTTCTTACGTGTGAAAATTTCACGGCAGCCTTTTTGTATGGGAATTTTTTTGTTCCTTAGCCTGAATGCTAAAAAAAGTACTGTTTTAATCCAATGAACACAAACTAACTGCTTATTTTCCTGCAAAATAATGTTATCTTTCAGACACCCCGTGACAGCTACACTCTTCCAATTGCAAAATTTCCTAATACAAAGTCCATTTACCTAATATNNTTAACAGTACACCTTATAAAGATTATTCACCAATAAATGAGAAACCAATTATATGGAGGGAAACTAATGAGAGAAATAAATTTTACTGTTAATGGCTCACCTTGTACTGTTTCGTGCCCACCGGCCAAAACTTTGCTGGACGTCTTAAGGGAGGATCTAAAGCTGATAGCCAGCAAGGAATGCTGTGGCAAAGGGGAATGCGGATCATGTTCAGTTTTATTAAACGGTGAAGTGGTCTGCTCCTGTTTGATTCTCGCAGGTCAAGTTGTAAATCAAGAAATAGTAACTTGTGAAGGAGTCGGATTAACTTCAAATATGGATGTTATCCAAGAATCATTTGTAGTAGAGGGTGCCACTCAATGCGGGTATTGTACGCCAGGCATAATTGTTTCTGCAAGAGCCTTTCTAAATAGAATCGATTATGTGCCAACGACTGATCAAATTAAAACAGCATTAGGGGGAAATCTTTGCCGATGTACCGGCTATACAAAAATTATTAAAGCCATCCAAACTGCAGCTGAAAAGGAAACCAAATTAATAGGAAAAGGAATTACGTAATGAAGGTTTCAGCCATTTTACTTTCTGCAGGGTTATCAAGCCGTATGAGGCCGCTCCCTCATAAAGGATTACTTCGATGGAAAGGAAAAACGATAATCGAACACCAGATTCAAATGCTGTTAAATTCAAATCTTTCAGAAACAATTGTTGTTGTTGGCCATGAGGCTGAGAAATTTTTTCCCATAACAAATCTATACCCCGTTAAAACGGTGTATAACGAGAACTTTCATCAAGGAAAATGCTCTTCTATCATTAAAGGGCTTCAATCGATCGATCGCGACTCTGACATGATATTAATTTCAGCTGTTGATCAGCCAATTGATAATTCTGTAATTAATCAGCTTATTCAATCACTTCAAAATTCAAATTGTTTAATTGCCATACCGTTAAATAATGGGAAAAGAGGACACCCTATACTATTCTCTAAAAATATTATTCATTCTCTTCTATCGATACAGGAAGAGACGCAAGGACTTCGTAATATTATTCGCAAATATGAAGACCAAATAGTGGAGTCTGTCATTGACAATACCCTTATTTCTCAAAATATTAACACTCCGATGGACTACCGAATTTCTCTAAAAATAAGCAANNCATTAAGATTATGTAAGGAGGTCTCTAAATGCTAGTTTCAGAAATTGACGTAATTTCTCCAGCTACATTAATGGAATGCCTTTCGATTATTTCTAATAAAGGCAAAAATTCAAGACTCATAGCTGGAGGAACGGACGCTGTTGTCCGTATGAAGGATGGAAAATGGCGTCCAGAAACATGGATTAATATTAATGGTTTAAAGGAACTGAGATTCATCCATGAAAAAAATGGAGAAATTCACATTGGACCGTTAACAACCCATACAGATATCGTCCACTCCCCTTTGCTTCAAGAAAAAGCTGATGTGCTTGTAGAAGCATCTAGAGAAGTTGGAGCGATTCAGATGCAAAACATTGGAACTATCGGTGGAAATATTGGCACTGCCTCCCCTGCCGGAGATACAATTCCAGCACTGTATGTGTTAAATACAGTATTGGAGCTAAGCTCGTTAACCAATAAACGACTTGTTCCTATTAATGAGTTTTTTATCGGACCAGGCAGAACCGTCCTAAAGGAAAATGAAATGATTACAAAAATCATTATTCAGCCCCAGGATGAAAATGAAATAGGGATATTCCAAAAGCTTGGACCGAGAAAAGCACAGTCAATATCAATTGTAAATGTTGCCATTTCATTATTAATGGTAGAAGGCCGTCAAGTTTTAAAAGGTAAAATTGCCTTCGGTTCCGTAGCCCCAACGATTATTCGTGCAAAAAAATGTGAATCGATTATGACGCTAACTCCATTGACAGACGAATTAATACAAAACATTGCAAAAATAGCCTGGAAAGAGGTTATGCCGATTACGGATGTAAGAGCAACAGCTGAGTACCGCCGTGATATGGCAAGTGCCCTTTTAGAGCGTGGACTTTATCGACTCATCAGGAGGTGGGAGAATAAATGAAACATACAAATGAACAAAGTAATAGCCGGGAATTAAATTGGATCGGAAAAAGAGTAAGAAGAATCGATGGACCTGAGAAAGTAACAGGTGAATTAAAATACATGACAGATTATCATTTTGACAATATGGTTTGGGGAAAGGTTCTACGCGCCAAATATCCTCATGCAAGAATTAAATCTATTCAAATTGAAAAAGCTGAACAGCTTCCTGGTGTCGTTTGTGTCTTAACACATAAGGATATCCCAGGCTTTAATGGATTTGGAATCGTTATCCCGGACCAGCCTGTGCTATGTTCTGATATCGTTCGCTGTACGGGTGATGCCGTAGCATTAGTCGCAGCAGAAACTGAAGAGATTGCTGAACAAGCGTTGGAATTAATTGAAGTTGACTATGAACCGATTGAGTTTGTGATAGATGCTGAAAAGGCGATGACCCCTTCATCACCTAAACTGCATCCGGATGGAAATATTCATAGCCATGTCATCATCAAAAATGGCGATACTGAAAAAGCATTTGAGGAAGCAGATATTATTGTCGAGAATACATTCTACTCCCCTCGACAGATGCACGCTTTTATCGAAACTGAAGGCGGATGGGGTGTAATGGATGAGGAAGGGTATATTACTATTCGCTGTCCTGGACAATATGCCCACCGTGACCGTGCGCAAATCGCACGTGCCCTTGCATACAACCCTGAAAGAATTCGAGTAATTTCCAGTCCGATTGGAGGTGCCTTTGGAGGAAAGGACGAAATTACCGTACAAATATACCTAGCGCTTCTTGCCATGTATACAAATGGCCGTCCTGTAAAGATCCATTTAAGCCGGGAAGAATCAGTAATCGCCGGGATTAAGAGACACCCATTTAAAGTGCATATGAAAACAGCGGCAAAAAAGGACGGTACTCTAATTGCCAATGAAGTAAGAGCAGTAGCTGACACGGGTGCCTATGCATCATTAGGTGGAGCTGTTATAGCTCTAGCCATTGAACATTCATGCGGCCCTTACAAAATTCCGAACGTAAACCTTGAAGGGTTCTGTGTGTACACAAATAATGGTATTGCGGGTGCCTTTAGGGGCTTTGGCGTTAATCAGGTTTGCATGGGAATTGAAACTCATATGGACATGATAGCCGAAAAACTCGGCTTAGATCCGATTGAAATTCGAAAGAAAAATGTTTATCACCAAGGCGAAATGTCTAGTTTAGGCCATATCGTCCAATCAAGCGTTGGCACGTATAAAACGCTTGAAGCCGCAGAAAATTGTGACCTCTGGAAAAACCGTGAAAAATATAAAAAAGAAGTAAGTGAACCATGGAAAAAGCGAGGTGTTTCGCTTGCTACGTCCTTTCACGGAATTGGCATGGGAATTGGACTGCCTGACTACGGTGCGGCTTCCATTGAGCTTCTTCCGGATGGTAAGTTCTTAGTGGCAGTAGGTTGCGAAGAGATTGGCGGAGGAAATAGTACTGCCTATGCGCAAGTGGCAGCCGAACTATTGAATTGTGATATTCATCTAATAAAAGTCGTCCAGGGTGACACGCTTCAAACACTTGATGGCGGAACGGTAACTGCTTCCCGCTCTACTTATACAGGAGGAAGAGCAGTTGCAACGGCAGCGCCAAAAATGGTAGATCTGTTAACTGAAACGGCAGCTCAGATACTTAATGTACCCCTAACAAGTATTGAAATTAAACAAAACTGCCTTACAGCCAACGGAGAAAGCCTAACCTATCAACAAATTTATAATTACCTGCATGAACAGCATCGGAATACAAGAATTGAAGGACATTTTATTCTCCCAAAAGAAAAGACTGAAATTAAAGGATCTGGCGGAGCCCCCCATCACCTGTACGGGTATTTAACCCATGTTGTTATGGTTGAGGTTGATACATTGACCGGGGAAACAGACGTTCTTCACGTAGTATCTATTCCTGATGCAGGGAAAGTTATTAACCCGCAAGGACTTGAAGGTCAAGCTGAAGGCGGTGCTGTAATGGGTATTGGCTACACCCTTTATGAAGATATAGTGATTGAAAACGGCTATCATAAAACAAAAAACTTTACTGACTATATTATTCCAACTATTAGAGAAACACCTATTATTGAAACCATCCCTGTAGAGGATGCCCCTGAACAATCAGGACCATTTGGCGCTAAAGGAATTGGAGAGGTCGTCATGATTCCAATTATTGCTGCTATCATGTCAGCTATTTACAATGCTACTGGGGCAAGGATTTATCATTTGCCTGCAACACCGGAAAGAATTTTTAATGCCTTAAAAGATCTAAAAAAACAAAAGGCTCATTCTGCTAGGTGATCATAATGATGAATCAAAAGTTATACAATCGATTAACCGAATCACTTAAACAGCGTCAGGATGTCTTTTTCATTACAATTACTGACCATTCAAATTCTCATTTGATAGGACAAAAAGCTTTACTATGGCCAAGTGGGGATATCTACTCTGAAACTCCCCTCTCCCCTGCTCTGCAAAATAAAATGTTGGAAAGCTGTGAAAAGCTAATTCGAAAAAAAAGATCGGGTTTGATTTCATTCCTTTTATTCGGGGATAACGTTGAATGTTTTGCTGAATACTATCCTATTCCAATTCACCTTATTGTAGCTGGTGCAGGTCATGTATGTGAGCCAGTCGTGGAAATGGGAAAAATGCTTGGTTTTTATGTCACTGTCATTGATGATCGAATTGAATTTGCCAATTGGGAGCGCTTCCCCAATGCCGCTGAGGTTTGCTGTCAATCGTATATTGACTATTTTCGTAATGTGAAATTAACGGATCATACGTATATTCTTCTAATAACAAGAGGTCATAAATATGATGTATTGAGTTTGCAAGAGCTATTAAAGCGGAAAGATAAAGCTGCCTATATTGGAATGATTGGAAGCAGAAGGCGAATTTCTGGTGTTTTCAACGAATTATTGCAGGACTTTCCAGGTGAAAGCTTTGATCATTTATTTACCCCAGTAGGGCTTGATATCGGTGCGGAGACCCCTTCTGAAATTGCAGTTAGTATTATGGCTGAAATATTAAAAGTGAAAAATCGAACATCAGGCAGCTCCTTAAGCAGCAGCATTCGGGAATATGCAAAAATGGGTTTTCATGAGGGGGCAGTAAATTGAAACCATTACAGCTTTTACAAAGAACAATTGATTTACAGAAAGGGGGTGAGAAAGCAGCTCTAGCAACTGTTATTAGAACTAAGGGCTCGACACCAAGAAAAGCGGGAAGTAAAATGATCATTTTCCCGTGCGGAAAAATTGAAGGTACGATTGGAGGTGGATGTGGAGAGGCGGAAGTCATTGAAAAAGCTTATGAAGTAATTAATAGCAGCAGACCAACTAAATATGTTGTCGATCTTACAAAAGGTTTATTGTATGAAGATGGTGGAATTTGCGGCGGTATTATGGATATTTTTATCGAACCGATATAGTTGATCATCATGGAGAAAAATATGAACCGAGTTGCACTTTCTTAAAGCATTTTTGGTTATTAAAAAGTTAGGAGTGAGCATTCATGTCCATGATTGAAAAGGGTTTAGGATCCAACCTCCCACCAACTAGAAATAACCTATTGGAAAAACTGTTCAAGCTCTCTGAAAGGAAAACAAATGTAAGAACTGAAATTCTTGCCGGTATTACTTCATTTTTAACGATGAGTTATATTATTTTCGTCAACCCTGCCATTTTAGCTGATGCTGGTATTCCAAAAGAAGCCGCACTTGCCGCAACCATTTATGCAAGTGTTTTCTGTACAATCCTGATGGCTCTCTGGGCAAATTACCCAGTTGCAGTTGCTCCTGGCATGGGCTTAAATGCCTTTTTTGCCTATACTGTCGTCCTCGGTCAAGGACTTACATGGCAAACAGCACTTGGAGCCGTATTTATTTCAGGGGTTGTGTTTTTGATTTTGACTGTAACAGGGGTCCGGCAAAAAATCGTTGATGGTGTCCCAGATGTATTAAAATCAGCAATAGCCGTTGGAATTGGTTTATTTATTGCATTTATCGGTTTAAAAAATGCAGAGCTCGTTGTTGCTAATGAAGCTACGTTTGTCGCTTTAGGAGATGTAACAAGTCTTGGCCCTCTATTAGCATTATTAGGATTCATTATTGCAGCCATATTAATGGCCAAACGTGTAAAAGGTGCCCTCCTCATTAGTATTTTAGCAACAAGTGTTATCGCTATGATCGTAGGCTTCATTAGTTTTCCGAAATCCATTGGTGATATCGTTTCTTTAAACCTTCCAAGTATGTCTGAAACCTTCCTGGCTATGGACATTATGGGTGCTATTGGATACGGAGTCCTCTCTGTTATTTTCTCTTTTACTATCGTTGAATTATTCGATAACCTAGCAACCTTAATTGGATTAACGAAGAAAGCAGGTCTTACTGATGAAAACGGTAAGATTGAAAATTTAGACCGGGCGCTTCAGGCTGATGCGATTGGGACAATGGCAAGTGCTGCTTTTGGAAGCACGGCATTAAATGCCTATGTGGAGAATGCAACCGGAATTTCAGAAGGCGGCAGAACAGGCCTAACCGCTTTAACAGCCGGTGTCCTCTTCTTTTTGGCTTTAATATTTGCACCATTAATTGTTTTCATCCCTTCTGTTGCTACTGCTCCAATCTTAATACTTGTTGGAGCATTAATGATTAGTGAAATTAGGCATATTAGCTTTGATGATTTTACAGATGTCATTCCAGTGTTTTTAACCATTGTTTTAATGCCACTTACATTTAGTATCGCGGAGGGCTTAGCATTTGGTTTCATTTCCTATACACTCTTAAAACTTCTAACGGGAAAGAGAAATCAAATTCATTGGATAATGTATATCGTAAGTGCAGCTTTTATTATAAACTTTATAATGAGTGCACACTAATGCGATAAATAAGTGAAAGAAGGGTATTGATTGAAGTTAACAAAAGAAATCATGAAACGAAGAATTGATGTAGCAGCCAGAAGAAAACCTGCAGATTTGGTTATAAAGAACGGGAAGATTGTAAACGTTTTCACTCGAGAGATTATTGAAGACGATATTGCCATTGTTGACGGCTATATTGCGGGGGTTGGCAAATTTGAAGGATTTGAGTCCATTGATGCATCAGGAAAATACATCGTTCCTGGCTTTATTGATGGTCATGTTCATATTGAATCTTCTATGGTCACCCCTCCAGAGTTTTGTAATGTAGTCCTGCCTCATGGGGTAACAACCGTTATGGCTGATCCACATGAAATTGCCAATGTTTCTGGGACAGCTGGTATTGATTTTATGTTGCAGGCGTCTGAAGAAATTCCGCTAGATGTTTTTTTAATGCTGCCATCCTGTGTTCCGGCTACTCCATTTGAAAATGCTGGTGCAACATTGAATGATGAAGATTTAAATCCATATTACGAACACCCAAGGGTTATTGGGCTTGGCGAGGTTATGGATTACCCTTCTGTCTTCCAAAATAGCGATGAAATGCTTAACAAACTAGAGAGTGCCAGAATAAAAGGAAAATGCATTGACGGCCATGCATCGGGACTTGATGCAAATGGTATTAATGTTTACATGGCTGCTGGGATACGAACAGATCACGAATGCGTAACAGCGGATGAAGCTCTTGAAAGACTTCGAAAAGGAATGTATGTTATGCTGCGTGAAGGTTCAGCCGCAAAAGATTTAGTTGAACTATTACAGGCAGTTAATGAAAATAATTCACGCCGTTGTTTATTCGTTACCGATGATAAGCATTTGGATGAATTAATTGATGAAGGAAGTATCGATTTTAATATTAAGGTAGCTATTAGGGAAGGAATTGACCCAATACTCGCTATTCAGATGGCAACCTTAAACGCAGCAGAATGCTTCGGCTTAAAGACGAAAGGGGCAATTGCTCCAGGATATGAAGCTGATATCTTAGTCTTAAATAATCTAGAAGCAATTGAGATTGAACAGGTTTTTAAAAGCGGAAAGCTTGTTGCTAAAAACGGGAAAGTAATCTCCCCTATCAAGTCAAAGGCTGCTCCCCCTCCTGCTATTATTAAAAGTGTAAATATGAATCAGATAAATAGTGAGGATCTAACAATCAGCCTAAAAGATAGCAGACGGGCCAATATTATTGAAATATTACCAAATATGATTGTAACAAATCATATCATTGAGGAAGTTGTGATTGAAAATGGCCTTTTTCAAGCAAATATTGAAATGGACCAATTAAAATTAGCTGTCCTTGAGCGCCATAAAAACACAGGCAACATCGGTCTTGGAATCATCAAAGGCTTAGGAATTATTAATGGAGCAATTGCTTCTACTGTTGCGCATGATTCACATAATATCGTGGCAGCGGGCACAAACGATCATGATCTTGTCAAAGCTATTAACTTAACTAGAGAGATGAACGGAGGTTTAGTTGTCGTCCAAAATGGAGACATTCTTGCTTCTCTTCCATTGCCTGTAGCGGGTCTTATGTCAAATTTGAATTACGAGACAGTTAATGAGAGTATCAATGAGTTAAATAAAGCCTTAATGACCATTGGCTGTTCCATGGAATTTAATCCGTTTGTAACCCTTTCCTTCCTGGCTCTGCCTGTCATTCCTGAATTAAAGCTTACAGATATCGGATTGTTTGATGTTAAAACCTTTAAACATATTGAGGTTGGTATCGATTCATCACATTAATTTACAAAAAAAAGGTGGTTCACTATAAAATAGCAAACCACCTTTTTTTATTTTTTCGTCAATTGTTCATTACCAAGTGATAAAGCCGCCCAGGCTGATTCGTCAGCAAAATATCTTGACCAGCTGGCAACCCCAGCTAAATTGTATTTTCTCGCTAAATCAGCCCGTTTCTTTAAGGAAAGCTCATCCTCTAGCCAGATTTTATAAGTCGTTTGTTCCTTTTCAGAATATATTTCAGCATAGTTTTGACCGCTGGCTTCGTCATAAACAGGAGTCAGTTCATTTGCTTTCAGCCATTGCTTTACTTTTGCCATTGATAGAGCTTTAGAAGAAACTTCCCCATTGTCTTTCTGCTCCCACAACCTCGTATATAGCGGAACACCCAGAATTAGCCTATCGTTTGGTACAACTTCAAGCAGCCTTTTTAGATTTTCCTCAACCCATGGCAAGCTCGCTACACTCCCCGCTTTTGGAGATGTGCCCCAATGCTCGTCATATGCCATGACTACCATATAATCAACGAGATTGGCGAGCTTATCTCTCTCATAAAAAGCAGACCAGTTCCCGCTTGTGGAAATAAAAGTAATATCCATGGAAACTACAAGACCTGCTTCATGAAAATATGGAACAGCTTCACGTACGAACTGAGTAATAAGCGGACCATCTTCAGGATTGACATTTTCAATATCCAAATTTATGCCGTTTAACTGATATATTTGGCTAAAATGGAGAAGCTGGCGAATCATTTTCTGTCTAGTTTCAAAATTCTTGAACGCCTCATGTGTTAAGGCCGGATCAAATGCATTGGAAAATAACCCCCAAACTTGATAGCCCTGATTTTGTGCCCAATTGACAAATTCAAGAGAACCGAGGTTTTTTATTCCCCCTTCTGGATCACCTAATTCAAACCATGTAGGTGAAATAACATTGACACCTGGCATAATGGGCATTTGGGCTGTGTCTGGATTCTTCATATAAACGGCCTCCCAAGTAAGCTGGATGGGCCCCTCAATTTTAGGTACAACCACTTCTTCATGAGTACGATTAATGATAACTTTTTCTGTTTCCCCAGTGGTTATATAATCTTTTTTTATATACCCTGCCACACCATTTTCTTTTCTAGCAAAATAGTAATCTTCCTTCTCACTTTCAACAAAAAGCATCTCACCATTCTCTACTTGCCCTGTATAAGGTGCCTTTAGACTGGCATCAGTTCGTAAACGAAGCTTTTCTTCATTCACTTCCTTATTGATAACCTTAGCATGAAGAATTTCCTGATCATTTTTCTTTATCCAAATAGCGTTTGTTTCTGGCATAATCTTGTACTCGAATGGATAATAAGTGAGTATTGGTTCGATTGCCAGATACATATCATGATCCTTAGTTTTAAACACGGAAAAGTGTAATTGAACAG
Source organism: Bacillus sp. JJ1474 (assembly GCF_036965225.1). NCBI lineage: Bacteria > Bacillati > Bacillota > Bacilli > Caryophanales > Bacillaceae > Bacillus > Bacillus sp. JJ1474. Next base: position 10,488 of record NZ_JBALPC010000232.1, read on the forward strand.
GTTCTTCGTTTACATAATAGGTAAGCGATTCGGAAGGCATTTGAATAACTTTATTTTTTGTAGTGATAATGACGGAGTTTGATTTTTCATCAAAAGTGATGGCATCATCAAAATTGTCTTGTATGAAAGAGATTGGCAAATATACGCTATTTCCTTCAATTATGGCATTTCCAGATTGTACACCTTCATATAATATTGGGTTTTCCCCATGGAAATAAGATTCAGTTTCTTTAGATGCAAATGGGTATAAAAGTAAGATAATACTTGAAATGATTAAGAAACATGCAAACAAAAGCCCACCTGCTATCCATTTCATAGATAGAGGCTTCTTTTTATGAAATTCTATACGAGCCATTCCCTTTCCCCCTTAGGTCTATCGTAACGAAAAATTCAACTAATGGGAAGGCATTTTAGTGGAATTAGGCTTCCTTTATTCACCAAGTCCAACCATGGCTTTAAAAATAGTAATTTTTCTTTATTGACATGGCGTGATGAATTAAAAACATGGTACAATTACTCGTAGATATTATTGAAGGAGAATTTTTTATGGTAATAAACGGAATCATTATTGTTTTAGCTTATTTACTAGGGTCCATTCCATCCGGCTTAATTATCGGGAAGGTGTTTTACGGGGTCGATATTCGCCAGCATGGCAGCGGAAACTTAGGTGGGACAAACACTTTCAGAACTTTGGGAGTTAAAGCGGGCATGGCTGTTACAATTGCAGATATATTAAAAGGTACGGCTGCTGTTTTACTTCTCTTATTTATCGATGGTGACATACATCCGTTAATCGCTGGTATTTTTGCGGTTATCGGTCATATGTATCCAATATTTGCAGGATTTAAAGGTGGAAAAGCTGTTGCAACTTCTGGAGGTATTTTATTAGGCTATGCCCCTCCAATGTTTATCATCATGTTATTGGTTTTCTTTATTTGCTTATACATAACAAAGTATGTCTCACTTGCTTCCATGCTTGCGGCTATTGCAGCTGTCATTTATGCCTGCGTCATATGGGATCCGCCTCTCATAATTGTCGTATCACTACTGGCTTTCTTTGTCATTTATCGACATCGTGCCAATATTAAACGAATTATGAACAAATCGGAACCGAAAATAAAATGGCTTTAACAAATGAAAAGTTATTAAACAGCAGAAATCTAATTCTGCTGTTTTTTTCTTTATAAGGACTCAACTTTCATTTCTCAATAAATGATACAAAATAATACATATCCCGCTTTTTTTCGTCATAGATTAGATAGAAAACAATTTTAGAGGTGATAAATCTTGGTTTCTGTCCAATCCAATTTTCAAAACTTACAAGAAAATAGTGAGCTTTCAAATCCAGAAATTCATCAGGTCCCGAACATTACCGATAATCTGTCAAATGTAAGCAATCTAGCGGCAGTGATCGCTCATGAAATTAGAAATCCTTTAACAACAGTAAAGGGATATATCCAACTTATAAAACCTTATTTATTCGAAATGGGTATAGAGCATTATGCCGATATTGCATTAGATGAGATCAACCGGGCGAACGAACTGATCTTTGACCTTTTGAATTTATCGAAACCTCAAGTTAACCAAAAGAAGGCGGTTTCATTAAATCAGTTATTAAAGGATGTCACTAGGCAATACGAAGGTGAAAAAATAATAAACAATATAAAAATGGAAGTTCAGNNNNCTCATTATCCTTGCGAATGATAAGCAATTGAAACAAGTGTTAACAAATATAATAAAAAATGCAATCGAAGCGATTATGATAAAAGGCAATGAAAATTGTAAAAAACTCACTCTCTCTTTAAAAAAAGAGACATCCCAAGCCTACATCATCATTGAAGACAATGGCTGTGGGATGACAGCTGAAATACTCGAACATATTTTTACACCGTTTTATACGACAAAGGAATCCGGCACAGGAATCGGGCTCTCCATATGCAAAAAAATTATTGAAGCTCATAATGGAAGCTTTCATATTAGCAGCTTAGCTGGAAAAGGCACTAATATACAAATAAAATTGCCTCTTTATAATCAGAAAAGCGGAGCCTAATGGCTGCCGCTTTTTCACACTTTTAATAATTGAAATCTGCCCGTTCCAAAAACATCTTTTACAAAATCCAGCTTTGTATGTTCAAAATAGACTAAATCCTTTTGATGAATTAATAGGTGAATCCCTTCCACTGTAAACTCTTTGTCCTCACTCAATGGCCGCTCTTCCAGAGACAGCTTTAATTGGGGGCCGCCTCAGCCAATTCCCATTGATAAACGGATATACAACTTCTCCGTTTCATCCTTCTGTTCCTGCTTAATGGCATTCTCCATAATATTTACTGCACTTGCTGTCAATTTTATCATGTTATCACCTCTACTTCCTTAGTATATCGTATTTCCTTTCTTTCTTACGAGTATTCTAACTCAAGTTTAAAATATTGTCGAAAAATTCCTATTTTTGTATTATAGTAGATTTAATATGGCAATAAGGAGACTTTTATGAAAAAGAAATTATCGATTATTTCCTCTATTGTTTTTTGTTTAGCACTAATTATTTTATCAACTGCTCTGATTCTTAAAATGTATAATGAAAACGAAAATAGTAAAGCTTTTCCATTAACAGTTCAAGTACATGCAGCAAAACAAGCATCTGTTAGCCATAAGCAAATAATTGAAACAGTAACTCTTGGAGCAATTGGTGATATTCTAATTCATGATTGGGTTTATAATGATGCCAAAACGCAAAGTGGTTATGATTTCACCCCAATGTTTCAGCCTATTATACCTATTCTTCAGGAACCAGATATCCTTCTCGCTAATCAGGAAACAATATTAGGAGGAGAAGAATTCGGCATTTCTAGCTACCCTCTTTTTAACAGTCCCCAGGAAGTCGGAGATGCATTACTGCAAGCAGGTGTAGATATAGTCTCAACAGCAAATAATCACTCACTTGACAAAGGAGAAAAAGGGCTATTGGCTTCCATTGACTATATGGATAAAATCGGACTTCCTCATGTTGGCACATATAAAAGCCCAGAGGACCAGAAATCACTAATCATCCTCAATAAAAATGGAATTAAGGTTGCCTATCTGTCCTATACTTATGGGACAAATGGGATACCCATTCCTAAGGGTAAGGATTTCCTCGTTAATTTAATAGATAAAGAAGCAATGAAAGAAGAAATACACCGTGCCAAACAAGAAGCAGATGTCGTTGTCATGAGCCTGCACTGGGGAAATGAGTATCAGCGTTTCCCCACTGCTGAACAAAAAGAATTAGGACAATATTTAATTAATGAAGGAACAGATATTTTATTTGGTCATCACCCTCACGTACTACAGCCGATGGAATGGCTAACAGCACAAGATGGAAGAAAAGCACTAATTGTATACTCATTAGGTAACTTTCTTTCCGGACAAAATTGGGATTACAAGGATATTGGCGGGATGGTGACCATTAATATTACAAAAAAGGTGAATGAAAATGGCGTCTCCATTACACTCGACAACCCTAATTTTTTCCCAACCTATGTCTCAAAACAAAATCTTAGAAACTATCGAATCGTCCCACTAATCGAAGCAGAAGATTTCGGTTTAAAAAATGCACAAGAGAAATACTTAGAAATTCAGCAACATATGATCGGCAGTCTTTAGAAAACTTGAATTATTAGAAAATGTAATACAACTTTCAAATTTTCGGATTAGGTCTTCCTCCCTATCATATATAATACAGTTAGTAGAGCTTAGGGGGGATTTCATGTCACTAAAAACAAAACTCATTTTTGGTGTACTATCTACAATGATACTTATCATTGCCATTAGTACTGGTTTTACCTATATTTCTGTGAATCTATTTTCCGAAAATGGCCGGAAGTTAACAAATGGCCTTTCAACGGACGCTCAAAGGGATGTAAGTGGTTTTGCTGAGCATTACGCAGGTACTTTAACCTATCACGAAACGAAAAATGTTAAAGCATCTATAAATCAAATCATTTCACGTGCAAAGAGTGATTTAGCAACGATCGCTAGTTTTAATGAAGTTTATTCAGATAGTCCAGAGGAATTGGTCATTTTATTTGAAAAAATAGCAAAGCAGAATGAACTTATTTCTAATATGTACTTAGGTACTGAAAACAAGGAATTTTTCATTTATCCAAGCGACTATAATCTCCCTGATGATTATGATCCGACAGCTAGGCCGTGGTATGCACCTTTAAAGGAAAGTGGGAAAAATGACTACTTTATTACCGATGCTTATCTTGATGCCGGCACAGATACATATATGGTAACTGTCAGTATGCCTCTTTACTTAAATGACCGATTGTATGGTGTTCTTGGTGCAGATTTATCACTCGAAAAATTAACTGCATCTATTGCAAATACGAAGGTTGGAAATACTGGATATGTGATTTTAACCGATAAAGAAGGTGCCCTCTTAGCCTATAAAGAACATGATCTTGTTGCAAAAAATCAAAATATCTCTTCTCTGCCGATATTTAAAGAAAAAAGCAACGGCAACATTTATTTAGATATTAACGAAGTGACGTATGTTAGTGAAAAAGATGAGGAAACAGGCTGGCAAATTTTTTCAGTTCTGTCCCAAGATGAGATTAAATCCTTTTCCGAACAGATTTCGCAAAACATGAGTAATCGAATAGCAACTGCCGATAAGGAGCTTGAAGGCATCTTTTCAAAACTATTATCTATTCAAATTATTATTGTCCTGATCCTTCTCGCTATGTCTATTTTAATCAGTTTCTTTTTCGCTAAGTATTTCATCGGGCCTATAATTAAGCTATCCGATTTTCTAAAATCTGTAGCAAATGGTGATTTGTCTATGAAAATGGATATTAAGTCAAAGGATGAGATCGGTCATCTATTTCATTCTGTCAATCATATGATTGATAGCTTAAGATCGATGGCCAATAAAATGAATCAGCTTATACATAATGTCGAAAATGATTCTAAGATTCTAAATGAACAGGCAAATATTTCAACACATGTAACCAATACAGTTAGTTCTGCCATGGATGAAGTAGCGAGTGGATCTGAGCAGCTTGCTTCTGATATGGTAAATATCTCTACGCATGTAGAAAACAATGATCTAGCTGTCCGTTCGATGTCTGATCGAATCAGTAAAATTGTAGATCATGCAAGAGAGACGAAATCTGTTACATCAGAAGGACAGGCAGCGATGGAAAATATGAATAATAAAATGAATATGATTGTCAGTCAGTCTAGGGATTCTGCGACAATTATGAAAAAGCTTGATAATAAACTGCAAACGATAAATGATATTACCTTACTTATCCATGATTTATCTGAACAAACTAACCTCCTCTCCTTAAATGCTTCTATCGAAGCGGCTCGAGCTGGGGAACAAGGAAGAGGTTTTGCGGTAGTAGCACAGGAAGTAAAGAAACTGGCTGAGCAAAGCCGCCAATCTGTTGATGAAATATCTAGTCTTATTTCAGAAATACAGCTGGATTCATCAAAAGCTTTGGAAAATATTGATCTTGGCAGAGAATCAGCTGTTGAAGGTGCAGTAATGGCAAACGATACAGCGAAAAGCTATTCTAAGATGTTTCGCTTTATTGAGAGTCTCGCTCATGATATCGATGAAATCGCCAATGCAAGTGAAACACTTTCTGAAAGCAGCCAATCGATTTCTTCTTCAGTTGATAGTGTTGTATCCATTTCTCAGCAAACATCTGCAGGTGTTGAGGAGGTTGCAAGTATAACTGAAGAACAGAAACAATCTGTTCATGAAGTCAAGAAAATTTCTGAGAATTTACGCGAGCTGACAGACGAATTAAGAAAGTCTATTGAGCATTTTAAAATTGATTAGTAGAAATATTTAATATTAGATTTTTAAATGAGCCTGGTAAATCCATGGCTCATTCTTTTGTATAAAGTGAAACTTCAATCAGTGGGGGTTTTCTTTCATCCCCCACTGATTGTTAGTTGCGGCCCACAGGATGTGGGTCACACAGACGTTGCCACAGGATGTGGCGTTCTTAGTCTGTGTTCCTATATTCGGGCCTTTACGGGCAGTTGACATCCCACTTAAACTTCTTTGATTCATCTAAAGTTTTGAGGTGGGAGT
>NZ_JBALPC010000233.1:0-5802 GCF_036965225.1 Bacillus sp. JJ1474
GTAAAGTCTTAATGTCATTAATAATTTCTTCAAAAGGGATGTCTTCAAGGCCGGAATATAATTTCATGATCTTCCCCTCTTGATTAACTAAATAAAAATATGTCTGATGAATAACATCAGGGTTATTTTCAGGCTTTTTAACAATAGTTTTAAAATTATCCATGGCGAATTTCTCAATTTCCTCTTGTTTATAGCCAGTTAAAAAGTGCCAATTATTAAAATCCACGTCAAAATTACCCGCATACTTCGTTAAAACCTCTGGGGTATCGATTTCCGGATCTACACTGAAGGAAACAAACTCGATATTCTCGATTTTCTCTTTCTTCGCCAAGTCCTGCAGCTTAGCCATATTAAAAGTCATTGGTAAGCAAACATCAGGACAGTTCGTGTAGATAAAATCAGCTACCCAAACCTTTCCATTTAAATCGGATAGTCCAAGGGATTTATTATTTTGATCTGTAAAAGTAAAATCGGCAACTGGCCAGTTTTTGGCATCTTTTATTTCACTATTGCCACAAGCCGACAGAAGAAAGATTGTTAAGATCGATATGATGATTGTCATGACTCTAGATTTCATTTCTATATCCGCTCCTCTATATATTCGAACCTATTCTAGCAGACAGAAGAGAAAGAAGAAAGAAAAAAATATGGCAAACCTGTGACATTATGCAGATTTCATTTTATTTTTCAAGAATTTCATCTACTGGTGTTCTCATTATGTCATAGAATGATTTAATAAATGCTGAATAGTTAAACTGAACAGCAACCTTATGAATTTTATAATCTTTTGATTGTAAATCAGGCTTCTTCCGAAAATCTCCGATGCTTTGCCCAAATGCAATCCCTTTTTCAACAACTACTTGAATAGGTACCTCTGCATATTTAATTTCTGAGCTTTCCAGTAATGCCCACAGAGATAAAACATCATGTAAAGGACTTCCGCTAATGCCTGGGTTAGATTTTTGGTAGAAGGAATAATAATAATCGACCATTGGTTTTACTAAAAGGCCTATTTTATTATTAGTTGAAAGGTAATATTGGTGAAGCGAATCAATAATAGCTGGTGTAATAATAGCAGACATTGTTACATCTAAAGGAAAAAGATGAATTTTCTTATGTGAATTATTTATGAGAATTCTTGCAGCATATGGATCACCAAAAAAATTAGCCTCAGCAATTGGCGTCACATTCCCAGGAACATAAAAGGCCCCGCCCATAATGTAATAATCATTTACCTGTTCCATTATTCGCGGGGACAATATGAAAGCTGTTGCCAAAGAGGATATTCTGCCAATATTGACAATCGTGATGTTATGTTTGTACTTGTCAATCAGAAATTTTACCTCATAAAAATTTTCAAATAAATTTTCAATTACATCGAGATTAGGCACTATGGGACCTAGCCCTTCAAGTCCGTGCACCTCTGGAACATATTCAGGCATTTCACCTGTTAGCGGCAATTCAGCCCCTCCAAAAATAGGGATATTTTTAATACCTGTTACTTCCTGCAAGTAAGCCGCATTTCGAATCGCATCTTTTCTTGACACATTTCCATAATCTGCAACTATCCCAACAATATTAATTTCCTGGCAAAAATAAGCAAATAACATTGCTACAATATCATCAATCCCATAATCGCTAAATATAATGACATTTTTCATCCCCATCATGAATCCCCCCTGCTATTTATCATATTCACATAGCTTGAATAATTAGAAAGAAACATCTAATTTTCAGGGCAGGATCAATTGCTAGGATTACTTATCGTTATTCTTCATGATCATCCACTAAAGGAATAAAAATCTTGAAGGTTGTTCCCTTCCCATTTTGACTTTGCACTTCAATTTTCCCTTGCATTCTTTCGATGATTTGGTAACATACCATTAATCCGATTCCTGTTCCTTTCTCCTTTAATGAATAAAATGCCGTCCCTAACCGTTCTAGTTCTTCCGCACTCATTCCAATTCCTGTATCACTTATTTCAAAAACTCCATACTTTTCATCCTTATAAACCGAAATACTTAATGTACCTCCTACCTTCATAGCTTCGATTCCGTTCTTTAAAATATTAATTAGTACTTGCTTTAGCTCGCTAATATTCCCTTGAATAAAAACCCCTTCATTCAAAGTAGGAACGACCATAATATTTTTTGACATCATGGCATATGAATTCATCAGGTCCAGTACCTTTGAAGCTGTTTCGGCTGCATCCACCTTTTCGGTTTGTTCAATATCTGGCTTTGCTAAAGAAAGATAGTCATTGATAATCGTTTCGGCACGACTCATTTCTTCTATCATTAATCGAATATACATACGCTCTTCATCGCTCATTTGATCTTTAGCCAAAAAGATTTGCAGAAATCCTTTGACAACCGTCATAGGATTTCTTATTTCATGGGCAACAGAGGCTGCAAGCTGCCCAATTGCATTCATTTTTTCTGCTCTTTGAAGTTCTCGCAGAATTTTTGTTTTATGTAAGATTTGTTCCATTTCATCAATAGCTTCTTCAAAGCTGTGCATGGAAACAGCATTTTTATGAGTCGTTCCAAACTCCACAGAGGTGGCAGATAAACGATCAAAAAGCAAGGATAGCTGACTCGTCATATTATTAAATCGTTCGGCTAAAATACCCAAATCAGCCTGGTTTGGAGACATTAATTTCACATTGAAATTTCCATTGCTTACTTCATTAAAGCCCACGATTATTTCATTAACCGGATACATTACTTTTTTCAAGCCTCTTTTTAATATTAAATAACCGCTTATTGTCATCAGGAACAAAATTGCAATTAAATAGGCTGAAATTTCATTTCGGAATTCCGTAATAAGTTGTGCATTTATATCAAAGCTGATTACACCGACAACCTCATAATCTTGTCCAAGAATTGGAACAAAAGCCGATATCCAAGGTCCATACTTATCCTCGTACACTTCAGTAGATATGACTTTTTTAGACGTAACAGCTTTCTTAAAACCGTCTAAGTACACTTTACCCGCCTCATGATAAGAAAATGGGAGCAACCCAATCTTTTTATAACTTACGGAAGCGGCCAGAATAAAAATTTCAACTTCATTCATAACTTCCGGTGATAGAAGAATGGCATTTGTATAAGGTGCCTTTTCATTTACTAGTGACAGCTTTTCAGTAATACTTTGAAATATAGGATGATCTGCATTTCTATCATCATTTATCCTTTTTATATCCTTCGCATCGAAAGTCGTACTCCACAATGTTGACATTTCAGCAACACGATATTTCATCTGTTTTTCCATCTGGTTAGTTTGCAGGATTAAACTTATTCCAATTGTAATTGAAACTAGAATTAAACTTATTAAAAACGAGAATAGAAAAACTTTTCTGGACAAAGGTAAATTATTAATATGATCCTTCATAAGTCAGTCACCGAATCCTTATATTCTGAAACATTTAATATTTTCGACAAAGTTGAGCAAAATTCCTTTAAAGTCTAGTAATTGTTACAATATTTGCGTACTACTACCTATTATATATGACAAATCAATGAACCATGGGGATCATTTTTAGATTTCAAAATAAATTATGATATAGTAGAATGGTTAGATTCCAGTAAAATAATTAGAATTTAGGTGATTTAATGAGGATTAAATTAATTGCATATTTCCTAACAATTGCAGGCATACTTTCCCTATTATCGGCCTGCACATCCAAAATAGAAGAATCTTCCGGTTCAATTAAGGATGAGAGTGTTCATACTTTCCATGCAGAAAATGGAGACTTGCGCGAATTGACAAAATCTAATGAAGTGCTTCCGGATTTTCTGAATGAAAAGCCCGAGCAAATGCAAATCATATACGGGGCAGCTGCCCAGCACAAGGATTTATTAGAGGCGATTCCATGTTATTGCGGATGCGGAGAATCAGGAGGTCATAAGGATAATTATGATTGTTTTGTATATGAAAATAAACAATCTGGTGAAGTTGTCTGGGATGACCATGGGACACGCTGTGGCGTTTGTTTAGAAACAGCTGCTGAAAGCATTATTCAATACAAAGATGGAAAATCGATAAAAGAGATTCGCCAATACATTGATGATAAGTACAAAGAAGGATATGCGGAACCAACCCCTACCCCATTTCCAATCTAATCTCAACCTAAGCGATAGTCGCTTAGGTTTTTTTTCAATATAAAAAGAGTACCAGCTGCTAAGCCGATACTCAAAAATAGTTCAAGCGTTATTTTTTAATTCTGGAGTCTTAAATAGCTCCTCATACACTGGCCATTTTAAAACTCTTTTTAAATACTCTCGAAAAGAGTGATTCTTCATACCTTTCTTTGAATCCTTATAGAGGGATGTCATGAAAGTTTGCAAACGGACTTGAATCATGAAGTAAAATGGGCTATTTCTCTCTAATACAGGAATTTCCATAATCTTAACCTTCTGTCCAACAGCATTTTTGAACTCCAGGCTTTTAAATAGCAAAATATCAATCCTCTTTTTTACCCGTTTGACTATATTATACATGAATTTTGCTCTCGAAAGGTGTCTAAATATGTGTATATGAAAATATTTTTTCGCATAATTTTTCTTCAAATGCCCGTAAAATTACTTCAGACCCATTAATTTTCGTCTAAAGGTTCGTAATCATTCTGTTCTTCCCATTGCTGTTCCTTCTTTAATTTGCGCTTATAGACAATCTTTGATAAGTTGATGCTAATTTCATATAAGAATAATAACGGAATGGCAACAAGGAAATCTGACATAAAGTCAGGCGGGGAAATAACAATGGCAATAACAATAAGAATAAAGTATGCATATTTTCGAATTTTTGCAAGGGCATATGGGTTAAGTATTCCTAGTGATGTCAAGAACATGACTACAACTGGCAATTCAAACAGTACTCCGAATGGCATGGTCATATTCATAATAAACCGGAAATACTTTTCCGCAGTGAAATTCGTTTCCAGCATCTGCCCACCTAAATCAACAAGAAAGCCCAACACTGTCGGGAAAATAACAAAATAGCCGAAACAAAGACCAACGATAAATAAAATAAATAATGCAGGAATATATGAGAGTGAAATTCTTCTTTCTACCGGACTTAAAGCTGGTTTAACAAATAGCCAAATTTGCAAAGCTAAAACCGGGATTGTCGCTGCAATGGCAACAACAGATGCAATCATAAAGTAAACCCAGATAATATCACTTGGACCAAGTACAATAAGTTTCACATCAAGGTCGCGGACAAACCAATGATAAATTTCTTCCACATACATGAAACCTGCTACAAAGAAAACTAAAAAGGCTGCTATAGTTATAATTAACCTTTTCCTTAATTCATCCAAATGCTCAACTAAGTTCAGTTCTTTATCTTCCATTTTCTTCTCCTGAAAATACTATGTTTGGAATAACGGCAAAAAGACGAAAAAAAAGGCAAGACATTCATCTTGCCATCTTATTTAAGCGTTTTTTTCTTGTCATCCTCTAATTCTTCCATCACGTCACTTGTTAAATCACGAGTAGATTTCTTAAATTCCCTAAGTGTTTGACCGAAAGCACGGCCGATCTCAGGTAATTTTTTTGGGCCAAATATAATTAATGCCAAAACAAGAATTAGAATTAATCCAGGAACTCCGATGTTTGAAAGCATAAACATCCTCCTCAAAATAACTTACTGATAAACCTAAATTCAATTATAGTGCTTTTAACAACGCTTGTGGTAAAAGATCAAGAAAGTTCATATTTAGTTCACAAAACGCTTTACCTTCTTGTCACTATAATAAGCTGTACCATTTTCATTATAATATCGGATGCTATTTTAAAC
>NZ_JBALPC010000234.1:0-7413 GCF_036965225.1 Bacillus sp. JJ1474
CTTTAAAATAGTCTTTAATAGTTAATTTATGATCACCTATATGAAAGGCAACTTCTAACTCATCTTCATTCATTTGATTAATCATAGAAACAAATTGTTGTCTAATGGATAATAGCTCATCTAACAATTTCTCTTTTGAAACATTCTTCGAGTATTCTGCCGCCTGGTCATTAACTTTTTGAAAATCAGGGAATTTATCAAGCTTTGCTCCCTCTTTAAAAAAAGGAAAACGTTCATTTATTGAATAACGGTCCCAATATAGTAAATGTGCTATTACCGCCCGTACCGGCCATTTTCCTTCTGATATAGGAACCATCCACAAATCATCCTTTAATTCTTTTAAAGTACGTAACCACTCGGAAAACGCTTCGTAATGATTTTGAATATCATTCATTTTCATCCTAAAACCCCTTAATATTTTTATTAATTCGTCAACATTTACAGAATTTCCTCTTTAAAAAAAGCTGCATTGTTTTTTTCCAACGCAGCTTTTTTACTATTTTTTTATGACAGTCGTACCTGCAATTAAATCGTGAAGGGATTGCTTTTTCTCCGTAAAGGCAGCAATAATGTAACCAATTAATAGGATTCCTGATAAAAAAGACATTGCTAAATATCTGCCTAAAGCTCGCCAGAAGGAAATTTTGTTTCCTTTTAAATCCGTAACCTTTAATCCTAGCAATTTTTTTCCTACAGTTGCTTGCCATTTTGAAGCGTGCAAACCAGCGAAATAAGCAACGGCCCCTATAATATTAATTAATAATGATAGCCCAAGTGCTCCTAAATAAGAACCAAAGAGTAAGAGTGCTTCCTCATCAGTTATTTCGGTTGCATACGGATCGCCAAAAAGTAAATCAAGTGCACCAGTGCCCCCAAAAAAGATCATAAAAATAATCATCGTAACGATAAATAATGGCACACCAATAATGATGGAATCAATTATATAAGCTGCAAATCGAATCCAAAATCCTCCGTATTCCTTCCTTTCTTCATACGGTTGTTTATCCAAAATCGTTTCCACAGTATTACCTCCAAAACACTTTATAGTAAAATAATGACCTTCTATTATACTAATAGCATTTTATATTATACTCAATAATTTCTAATAATTAACATTACTAAAATACCATTTTATTGGCTTTTTAGGCAGAATAATTTTATCCTTGAATAATTCGACTTTTTTGTGAACAACTTCACATATCCATAGACACCGATCCCTATGAATTATAAAATTGAGTTATAAAAGATAACAACTAATAAAATTTAAAGAGGTGCTATATCATGATGAAAGGCACAGCCATCCTATTTCAAGAAAATCAAAAAGTTACTGTTATTGAAAACGTAGACCATTCTACTTTTGAAGAAATGGAGGCACAAAGTGGGTGTGACCATTGCAAATGCACTCTAGAAAATATTGAATTTGACTTTGGTCCAGTTTCTCCAGTTTTTTGGCATGAAAATGAAGTTGACTGGGATTACGGATATTAATAAAGAGGAAAAGGTGAGCCATTTTAAGCTCACCTTTGTTATTATCCCTTATATTTCCCATTATTTTTCGCTGCTTTTTCCTTTTTTGCTTTATCCTTATGAATTTTATTTGTGTCGGTACTTCCCATTTCATGTGCAAATTCCGTGTCTAATACAGCTGAATCGAAGCCTTTTTTATTTTTTTGCTGAGGATCATTTTTTTTCGTTTTTTTTGCCATAGAAGAACCCCCTTTTAATAACAATCAAATTTATTATTATATAAAGAGGATTTCATTATTCATTAACGATCCCAATACTTATAAAGTGCTTGAGTACCGCTGTTTTCCTCCCCGGCTTCAGCAAGCTTTGCATACATTTCCTTTGCCAATGCTAAGCCAGGTGTATCCATCCCCATTCCCTCAGCTTCTTGTAAAGCAATGTTTATATCCTTAATGAAATGCTTAATATAAAATCCAGGATCAAAATTTCCGTTTATCATTCTTGGTGCTAAGTTTGAAAGGGACCAGCTGCCTGCAGCACCTGTCGATATGCTTTTCAATACAGTCTCTGGTTCAAGACCAGCCTTTTCTGCATAAACGATCGCTTCACATACTCCAATCATGTTCGAAGCAATGGCTATTTGGTTACACATTTTTGTATGCTGTCCAGAACCAGCATTTCCTTGATAGACAATATTTGTTCCCATTAAGCGAAAGATTGGTTCCATTTCCAAAAATGATTCTTTCTCCCCGCCAACCATGATTGAAAGCTTTGCTTCCTTTGCACCGATATCACCTCCAGATACTGGTGCATCAAGAGCGAAAATACCTTTTTTTCTTGCCTCTTCATATATTCGTTTAGCAAGAGTTGGAGTGGACGTTGTCATATCGATGACAAACGATTTTTCTTGTCCGTTTGTAATAATTCCATTTTCCCCTAAATATACCTCTTCCACATCTGAAGGATAGCCAACCATTGTAATAATGACATTTGCCTTTTCTGCAACATCTTTAGGAGAATTTGTCCATTCTGCACCTTTAGCAATTAAATCTTCAGCTTTCGTTTTTGTCCGTGAATAAACAATTAATGGATATCCTGCATGAAGCAAATGCCCTGCCATACTTTTCCCCATGACACCTGTTCCAATAAAGCCGATGACCGTATTATCACGTAACCCCATCTTTAAACTCCTCCCCCATCATTTTTATGTATTTATTGTCAATTTCACTGCTAATTCTATTCTACTTCAAGTTGAAGTCAAAAAGAATATTCCCTATATAAAAGTTAGAGTTTTTCTATTATTCTATTTTATACATTAAGCAGTAGCTGCCTTCATTTATATGGAAACGAAAAGGAAAAAGACTAGACCAAATAGTCTAGCCCTCCCCAAGTTTCATGCGCTTTAACATTATTTCCTATCAATTCGGTTACATACTAATCAAAGAAAAGATTTTTATCGCAGATTAACGGGCTGTAAGACCCACCACTTCAAGAAGTTGAGTAAGACAAAAATTTCTAAGCAGGGGATCAACAGCCCGTAAAGGCCCGATTATAGGAACACAGACTAAGAACGCCACGTCCTGTGGCAACGTCTCTGTTACCCACATCCTGTGGGCCGCAACTAACAATCAGTGGGGGATGAAAGAAAACCCCCACTGATTGAAGTTTCACTTTATAGCTGAGATGAAAAATTTGTTAAAAAAGCTTTAGCAATGACCTGTTTATCATTAAAGACCTCTACCGACACTGCATCCTCTTTCATGATCATCTTTTCAATTTCAAATACATGGAGATCTTTAAGTAATGGAATCGGATTCATAAAAATAAAGTTATCGTTGCGATTATTAACCTCAATATACTCGCCTGTAAATTTTACATCAGACCCATATATAATTTCATTTGTACCTAAAGCCGATGCAAGTTTTGCATTATGTATAGATACTTTTACTTTGTAAAGCCTCTCTCCGCTTAATATTTTATCATTAATTTTAAACCGAAACTGCAGTTCATTGTTTTTCGTCAACAATGCCTCCGCATGACTGTTTACGATCGATTGGCCAGATCCAGCTTGCTGACAGCTTGTCAGCACGAGAGAAAAAAGAATAAGCAAAAATAGTTTATAAGCTTTAAGTTGCATCAAGTTTTCCTCCTTTTTCCTACCATAGCCTTTAAAGATAAATGATAAACATAATAAATAAAAAAAACCGGCATTTGTTATTTGCCGGTAAGTCGGATTTTTTATTGTGCTACTTATTATCATGCTAAACAGACATACAACTGCCCTTTATTTTCTCAGCTCTTTATTTTTTCTAGCTTTCAATTCCATTTTTTTGAGCTGGAGCTTCTCCTTAACTAATTTCTCTTCCTTATCAGAAAAAGGCAAATGTCCATATCTTACTCTTTCATATATTGAAGTGATGTCCTCAAAATCGAGAATTTCTATCCGATTTATCCAATCAGACAATGATTCATATGGAAGACGTCCTAATTTGCGCTTTTTTGCAAATTTCTCAAATGCATATATTTCTTTACGAATAAGATTTTTAGAATCATTCACTTTACCTTTAGAAAGAAATAACCCATTTTCCTTAATAATTAAACTTTCAGTAGAATATCCCTTCGTATCAGTTTCTATTTTCTCTATATTTTTCATTTTTTTGCGCTTATAAACATAGAAAAATAGAAAAATTAAACCTACTGTGAAAACAATAGTCCCAATAAGAGTCATGTCAACAGGAATCTGTCCTCCAACATCCTCCCATTCAGTTGGAATAACTGTATCCTCTTGAGTACCTTGGCTGTTGTTAAATTGCTCCATTTTTTCCGACCAATTTACTCCCTCTGCCCACTTGAAAAACGGAGAGGAAATAAACGCAATCGCTGTTACCCCTATTTGTAAAAATGAGAAAAATAGTTTTTCATACAGCTTCATCCCCGCAGAAATAATAAGCCCTGCAAATCCCATCCCTGCTATAAGACCCATTAAGGGAAGAAAAAAATGCTTTTTATTGTTTATTTCAGATTCTACAGCTAGCCAACGCCTAATAAAACCACCGAGCGTAATAAATATTAACTGGGCAATCATAATGGCCCCGATGACTTTCATATATATATCGGATGAAAGTCCTGTAAAAAAGATTAGAAAAATTCCCGTTACAATGGTAAGTATTATCCATAATCCCTCATTTTGCTTGTCAAACTCATTATGATGAGATAGCGTTCTCCAAAAAACAAAAAAAACAATAAGTAAATTACCAAAGAGGGGGAACCCAAGCCATCCTCCAGCAAAAATGAGAATTGGAGCTAGAAGGATAAAAAATATTAGTTTAGCCTTATCACTATACTTTAGAAGTAATATCGTAAAGAAGAAACACCCCAAAACCATTAATGAAAAATAGGAGAACAGCGGAATCTCCTTTTTATGTAATGAGTAAGGAACAAAAAGGACAAAGGCACCAAAAATAATTTCGATGCAAAGCAAATACATGATATTCCAGCACTTTCTTTTCAATTTCCTATCACGTCCTTCATAGGGAATTGTATTGGCAAAAGAATCGCTTCCAAGTCTTTTTCTAATGTAAGCTCTAAAACAGATGTTCCTTTTTGCTTAAATAGGCGAAGAAGCTCATCAGATTGTGTTGATCTATGACCTCCGTGTATGAAAAAAGGCTGATTTGTTAGATGTCTACTGTAAAAAGACAGCATCTTTTCATACGGATAGGCAGAGGAATACGGATTAACATAGGCTAGTGCTTCAAGTACTTTTTGAAGCTGCTCATTGCCAACTCCTGCTGGTATATAATAAAAAGGAATAGACCCTGCAACTCGGATATTGATGCATAAAGAAAAGGGAATTTGCTGTTTGGCTGAATAATAGGCTAGTTCCGCTGCACTGCTGATAAACTCTTCAATTTGGCTACTTATAGCATGGCCATTTGCAATATTTAGCGATAAGTGCCAACCCGTTTCCGCTACCCGATCATATATTTTCGTTTGGAGTGTTTGCATTCTAGCGCTTGCTTTCCAATGTATTCGATTAAAGCTATCTGAAGATACATATTCCCTAGTTCCCGCGGGGGATAGGAAGTCCTCATACAAGGAAAAGCTGGCAGGGGATTCGCCCGGTCGGACAGAAAGAAACAAACCCTTATTTTTCACAGGAAAAGGCAAAGGATACACAAGAGCCTCAGGCAAAAATAAAAATTTATATTCTAATACCGTTTCACCTAAACCAAAGAAGTGCGGAATTTGCAATTCAATTGTACGAATTTTTGCAACTCCTCTTTTAATTGTTTTAAAAGGAATTTTAACAATCGTTCTCTGATTATAGTTTAATGACATCGGAAGGTTCACTTCATATTTTGTAAGCCGCTTATCTCCAAAACCATCTAAAGGAGCTACCTGATCATCGAAATATACTCTTAATTGCCCCTTCATTATTGGAAGTCCTTTATTTTCAAAAACTAATACCCACTCTCCATTTTCCTGAGGAAAAAACTTGTTTCTCAATTTCAAATTTTCTAGATAAAGCTTCTTTCCCACATGCTTTAAATAAAATGAATTCGCAAAAACAAATAGGAGTAAAAACACTGCTAAGAAAAAAATAAGAAATGATTGGAAATAAAAGCTCGAGAAAATTAAAAATACAGCCAATACTCCTGTAAAACTGAAGAAACTATCCTCTACTGAGTATTTTTTCCACTCCATCGATTAAACTCCTGCCTCAACTGGAACAGGAATTGATTCAACCACTTCTTGTAAAACTTGTTCAGATGTTTTTGTTAATGAAGCTTCAGTAGTTAAATAAATTCTATGGCCTAAAACGTATGGGACCATTTCTTTAATATCATTAGGAACAACAAATGATCTATTATTTAAAAAAGCTTTTCCTTGTGCTGCTTTCATTAAAGCAAGTGTTCCCCTTGGACTTACCCCAAGTTCAATGGAAGGATGCTCTCTTGTTCTTCTGACTATTTGAATAAGATACAGTTCAACCTCCTCATTCATTCTCACAGCCTTTACCCTATTTCGCATTTCTTCTAAGACGGATGGTGTAAAGATTAATTCCAATTCACTTGATTTTTTTTCACCTCTTGCTATATGAATAATCTCTCTTTCTTCGTCCAAACTCGGATAATCCATTGATAATTTAATAAAGAAACGGTCCATTTGAGCAATAGGTAAAGAAAAGGTTCCTTGCTGTGAATCTACTGGATTCTGTGTGGCTATAACCATAAAAGGATCATGAACAGGAAGTGTATGACCGTCAATCGTGACCTGTCCTTCTTCCATGACCTCTAACAAACTTGATTGTGTTCTAGGTGTAGCACGGTTTATTTCATCTGCCAAAACAATATTGGCCATAATTGGACCAGGTCTTAACTCAAATTCCTGTCTCTGCGGATTAAAGAATTGTATTCCTGTTACATCACTTGGGAGTACATCAGGTGTAAATTGGATGCGAGAAAATTTTCCATTCATTATTTTTGAAAATGTTTTAGCTAGCATCGTCTTTCCTGTACCAGGGACACTTTCCATTAAAATATGTCCATTAAATAGTAATGAAATGGCAAGAAGTTCTACCTCTTTATCTTTGCCGACTATTACTTTACTAATATCAGTTTGAAGCATCTCTAACTCTTTCATTTTACCTCCTAATGGATTGAAATTAATAGTTTTTCCATTATAATTAATATATAGTAATTTCTGTGAATTTGAAAATGAAAAATTAAATTAACTATAAAATTTACACTTTAACTGGAGGTCAATAAATGAGATATAAACGTGAAGAAGCTTTTCGCTTTCAGTTTAGAACACCACTCGAAGCCTCTGTAAAAATTATTAAAGAAAATGGAAGCTATGTAGCAGCAAATGTCGAAACTGCTGAAATTATGGATGTCAGTCCACATGGGGTAAAATTTAAAACGCCACTGAATCTGCTTATTC
>NZ_JBALPC010000234.1:7547-7722 GCF_036965225.1 Bacillus sp. JJ1474
TTGAGGGTAAAAATTTTTCATACGGTTTTAATGCAGTAGAGGACGAACGGACAAAGAAAGAAATTATTCAAGCCCTCAAGGACTTTTCAAGAAAAGTAATAATGGAGCTCAAACAAAAATAAATATAAAAAGGCTGGATTCAACGTTAATATATCGTTGAATCCAGCCTTTTGTT
>NZ_JBALPC010000235.1:0-4552 GCF_036965225.1 Bacillus sp. JJ1474
GGCATAAAAGAAATCAATACCAATTAATAAGTATATTACACTAGAGGATGGTCAGAAAGTGACGGTAGAAGAGTTGATATTAACTCCTGTTTCAACAATGATTACTTACAAAATGAATGATATTTCTAATGACCTTCACTTTAGGATTGAAGATCAAAATGGGATGGAATTGCAAGAATTCTCCGCACGGACTTCAAGTTATATTAACTATTATAGATTTATAGCATTAGAAAACAACATAACCAAACTTAGGATCATTCCATATATCTATTCTAATGATGCAGGAGTAGATAAAAACGGGGTAATTCTCTATGACGAAATTTTTGAAATAGATGTGAAATAAAGTAAGGGTTACAATGTTTGTGTCACTTTTGAATGACACAAACATTGATTCAAAATGAGACAAAATCTTGATTTATCGCCATTCTAATATTACAACGTTTGTCTCACTAGTCATTAACTATTCAACAAATACCCCTTTAGCCCAACGACAGTTCAGGCCATCTACAACAGATGGCCCATTTATAACATTATTTGTTTAAATGAATTAGTTTATCAGGATTCGAGACCATGTAAATCTTGGCTATTTTTCCATCGTTTACTTCAATTGAAACCACATAATCGATCCTTCCATCAATTATTACGACCATACCCGGACTGCCATTCACATTTTTAAATTGGTAAGCAGCATTCTCAGGAAGTTTAGTAATGACGCCTAGTAAGAAACGTGCAATATGATCCGCACTGAAGATTGGCCGCAATGCAGCAGTAACTTTCCCGCCACCATCCGAATAGAAAACGGCATCCTTTGTTAACATCGCATGAATCAGATCAATATTTCCGTCAAGGACGGCCTGAGAAAATTTTTCTATATATGTTTTCGAGTGGTGTTTATCAGACTTTTCAGAATGCGTTTTGTGCATAATTCCCTTTTTTGCCCGATGAAAAATCTGCCGGCAATTCGTGCTGCTTTTCCCTACGATTGAAGCAATGTCTTCATATTCATATTGAAAGACTTCACGCAACAGAAAAACGGCTCTTTCAACTTCGGTTAATTGTTGTAACAGCAATAAATAAGCCATCGATATGGATTCCTTTTTATCTAAAGAAATAGATGGATTGTCTATATCATCTTCTACAATTGGTTCGGGTAACCACTGTCCAATATAGACTTCCCGCTGTTTTGCTGCGGATCGCAGTTTATCAATGCACCGATTCGTTACGATTTTACATAAATAGGCCTTCAAATTATTAATTTTGGTCTCGTTATCCGCCTCTCCCAATAAAATAAAAGCTTCGTGCACGATGTCCTCTGCATCCATTGCACTCCCAAGCATCCTATAGGCTAAGGAGAATAGTAATGGTTTATAGGTTTGATAAACCTGGGCCATTTCCAAAATCAATCACTCTCTCATACTAAGACTTTACTTTTTTCCAGAATATGCGCGGCCGCCCGCTTTCCGCTCGCAACAGCCCCATCAGCCAATAATTCATCATGGCCTGCCCAATCTCCTGCAATGTAAAGTCCTTGCGTTGATGGAACTTCAGGTCCAATGGGATCATGCCGGCCAACTCTTGGGAAATCATGCACTACGGTGATTTTCGGCAAAAATTGTTGTGTGATAACCGCTTCCCTCCATCCTGGGTGGAGGAGATCCATTAATTTTTCCAGTTGTTCTTTATTTGTAAGAGGATCATAACCCTGGTATGTCGGATCATGATATTTTACTAAATGAACAACGGCATTACCTTCTTTACATACTTTAGCGGCCCTGGATTCATTAGTGAAAAAAATAGGCTGATCCAAGCCTATTACAAACTGATGGTCTGGATTAGGCAAATGGGTCAAACAGAGATCCAAACACGTTGCGGTAATCGGAACCGCCTGCCTTTTCCATAAAGATAGTGTAGAATTTTCAAGCAAACGACAGGCTTCATTAGGTGGTACTGCTATAATAATATTCTCAGCTTCAATGGTTTCGCCACTTGCACATTTAATGGTGTTTAATGGATGTCTGGATTCTACTTTTTCCACCTTACAATGACATCTTATTTTTACACCTAGACTTTCTGCCTTTTTTCTTAAATCCGCAACGATGGTCTCCCAACCGCCATCGACATAAATTACACCTGTTTTCAGTGTTCTTTGAAGTTGCCTTAAAACGGGGCGGGCTAGCTGAAGATGCGGGGCAAACGTATAAGTTGTTGTACGGCATAATGCATAAAAATGGTGCCTGATCATTGGACTTTTTATTTCTTTTTCTGCCCAGTCACTTAAACTAACTGTCATTATATTATCTATATTCATTTTCCAAATCTGAATGATCAACTGAGTAAATTGGATTTTTTCTGACCAAGAAATCACTGAAGACTTGAGAAGTGAACCTAGTCCAGTTGCAAAGGGAACCACTTTGTTTTTCCAAATACCATGCGTTTGAACAATCGCATTTTTTCCACTAATTTCAACACCAAGCTCTTTAAAAATAGTCATAGCTTCTCCACCCGAATACAGTGCATGAGCTCCGATGTTAAACAGTGCACCGTTTTCGTTATTAGTCATGGATCGCCCGCCAAGACGATTGGATTTATCAAATACAATGACATTTTTACCTTCCTTTGCTAAGTAATTGGCTGCCGTTAACCCTGCCAATCCACCGCCGATGATGGCTACATCAACTTTTTCCATTAAAATTCCCCCTTCATTCGTTCTACCCTCAAGACGATTGAAGGAAAGATTTTGTGACAAAATGAATAAAAAAACCGTTCAAATTTCTGAACGGAGAGAATCAAATTATGCGTTAGTTAATTTATTCAAATTCCTGTTTTTATGCCAAAACCTACTAAAATTAGACCGGTTGATTTTTGGAATGCCTTCTGGAATTTGGAGTTGTTCAACCACTTTTTGGCGTAATCAATTAGATAAACTAGAACCAAAAACCACGATACAGCGAGTAGGGTTAGGATTAAGGCTAATACAATCAATTGCTGGTCTACATTTTCATTCAAATTGATAAATTGCGGCATGATTGTGATATAAACTATAACAGTCTTTGGATTAAGAATATTACTAAGTAACGCTTGCATGAAGGAATCTTTATTATATCGATTTGAATACTCAATAGGTGTATTTGCTTGAGCTTGAATTTCTTTTATAGAAAATACGCTTTTAGCAAAAAAACTTTTTATTCCTAAATAAATTAAGTATGCGGCTCCCAGATATTTGATGGTACTAAAAAGAATGACAGACTTTGCAATGACAACAGATAATCCAAGAATAGCAATTAGCGTCCAAAAAGAAAGCCCTGTTGCCATTCCGAGAACCGTATACCGTCCAGCTTTTGTACCATAGCTAAGCGTGTTTTTCACAAGGAGCATAGTATCTGCCCCTGGTATAATAACCATCATTGCAGCAATTGATATGTATGTTAGTAAGCTATCCATACTATTTCTCCTTCCTTCTCATTATAGTGACTACTTAGGTAACTACTCGTAAAGTATATCAGATGATTTTGGAAACAATCAACAGATTTTGCTAAAATATTAGTTACAAAGGTAGCGACTAAGGTTTTGTTGGAGGGCTTATGAAAGAAAATATTTTAGAAATATTAAAAAATCTTAATTTTACCGAATATGAAGCGAAAGCATACCTTACTTTATTGGAAGAATCGCCTCTAACCGGCTATGCAGTAGCAAAAAATTCCGGTGTACCACGTTCAAGAATATATGAAGTTCTGGACAGTCTCGCGATGCGAGGAGATATTCTGGTTAGTCCTGGAAACACACCACAATATACGCCTGTTCCTGCAAAGGAGCTAATTAAAAGCCGCCGAATGAAAGCAGAAGAAAATTTTGAACTGGCAGAAAAATCATTAGCGGAGTATGAACGGTCTGCAAATGACCGTGAAAATATTTGGAATATCACGGGACGCAATGAAATACTCGAAAAGGTAAAGGCTTGTATATTATCTGCTAAAAAAAGAATTCTTTTAGAGGTCTGGAAAGAAGAGTTCGAAGAGTTGGAGTCTGAATTAAGACTGGCAGCAAAAAGAGGGGTCAATGTAACGATTATTGCTTACGGGGAAATCTTATCTGATTTTGCTAATGTTTACCTCCATTATATGGGTCATGAAATTACAGAAGAGTATGGTGGAAGATGGATTGTTATTAGTGGAGATGATTCAGAAGTAGTAGCAGGTATTGTCTCGCTAGGTAAAGATAGCCGTGCAGCATGGACAATGCATGTAGGTTTAGTCATGCCAATTACAGAATTCATCATTCACGATTTGTATCTTATGGAAATTATGGAGAAACATAAAGAACTTTTAGAGGAGAGTTTTGGGAAAAACCTAGTGAATTTACGCCGTAAATTTTCTATCCATCCAGATTTTAAAAAACATTACATGGACTAAATTTATACTATTTTTGTTGTTACAGCATAAGAAGAAAAGCATTATTCATAGCAAATAATGCTTTTCTTTTTAATGTAACAGGTATTAGAGTTCATAAGTACATAGCCATTGATCTTCAACAATCGGGCGCGTTTATTTAGGAA
>NZ_JBALPC010000235.1:4623-4955 GCF_036965225.1 Bacillus sp. JJ1474
GGGCGCGTTTATTTAGGAATGCTCCCGATTTTTTTATTGGAAAAGGTTTCCGAAGAAGGAATAATTATAAACCAAGATGTAATTATTTAAGATATGGGTTTTTTATAAGAGAAAGGTGGATTCTTTATGAGATATATTTTGGAAAGGACTTATGCAATGGAATTACTTGAGTGGGCATATCAACAAAACCCGGGTCCATGGTTTGATCATTCAATTAATGTTGCAAGAGCTACTGAAAGTATTATCTCCCAGCTAATTAATAAAGGGTACAATCTTGATATAAATTTGGCATATAATGCTGCTCTTCTGCACGATATAGGTAGATATAAAGG
>NZ_JBALPC010000236.1:0-14746 GCF_036965225.1 Bacillus sp. JJ1474
GAATAATTCTGTATGCTTTTTTTCTTGCTTCCAAAGTGATAATATATTAATCTAAATATATTAAATTTTTTGAATATTATTGACTGTTTACTTCGTAAAATGATAATATAACGATATATTTACGCTATCTACGTTATTTATCATATAAAAGATGCTTTATACATAGGTAGTCCACACTGCAATTTTTGCAGTGTTTAATATTTATTATAAAGAGGGGGTATTTCAAGATGAAAAGGTCTTTAAAAGTTTTATTCTTCCTATTGGCAGCAGTTCTGCTCATGCTTAGTGCATGTGGAAAAGAGGAGGCAGCCCAACCTGCTGAGGCTGAAAAAGGAAAAGAGGAAGCAGCCCAACCTGCTGAGGCCGAAAAAGAAAAAGAACAGGAAAAACAGAAGATTGGCATTACCCAGTTTGTTGCCCACCCTTCCTTAGATGCTGCAACAGAAGGATTTAAAAAGGCATTAGAGGATGAAGGATTTAAAGAAGGGGAAAATGTGGAATTTAACTTCC
Organism: Bacillus sp. JJ1474; assembly: GCF_036965225.1. Taxonomy (NCBI): domain Bacteria; kingdom Bacillati; phylum Bacillota; class Bacilli; order Caryophanales; family Bacillaceae; genus Bacillus; species Bacillus sp. JJ1474. Next base: position 511 of record NZ_JBALPC010000236.1, read on the forward strand.
AAAACGCACAAGCTGATATGAATAATACACAGACAATTGCCAATAACTTTGTTGGCGATAAGGTTGATTTAATTTTTGCCAATGCCACTCCAAGTGCAGTTAGTGCTCTAAATGCAACGAAGGATATACCAATTCTGTTTACATCTGTAACCGATCCAGTCGGAGCGGGTCTTGTAGAGGCATTCGATAAACCAGGCGATAACATTACAGGTACAACGGATAATCATCCGGAGGGTACCGCAAAGACCATTCATTTTATCATTGATGAAGCTGGAGCGAAGACGATTGGCGTCATTTATAATGCAGGTGAACAAAATTCTGAGGTGCAGGTTGCAGAAGTGAAGAAACTTGCTGAAGCGAAGGGTGCAACGATCGTTGAAGCCTCCGTATCAACATCTGCCGAAGTAAAGCAGGCTACTGAATCATTAGTAGGCAGAGTAGATGCCATTTATGTCCCGACAGATAATACGGTTGTTTCTGCTTTAGAATCTGTTATATCAGTTGCGGATAGTGAGAAGCTGCCGCTATTCGTTGGTGAGCTTGACTCTATGAAGCGTGGGGCGGTTGCAGCAAGTGGCTTTAGCTACTATGATCTCGGCTACCAGACTGGAAAAATGGCTGCAGAAATTTTAAAAGGTAATAAAAAGCCATCAGACATACCGGTTGAACTTCCAAGCAGTTTAACATTAATGATTAATAAGAAAGCTGCTGAACAGCAGGGACTTGATGTAAAGCAAGAATGGGAGAAAATTGCGGAGTTTTATGAAGGCGAATAACAGAGGGTGTGATTCATAATGTTCACGGCAGTATTTGGAGCGTTTGAAGCTGGAATTATCTATGCGATTATGGCACTCGGAGTTTATTTATCATTTCGAGTGCTGGATTTTCCAGACTTAACGGTAGATGGAAGCTTTGTAACAGGCGCGGCTGTTGCAGCGACAATGATTGTTAGCGGGATAAATCCATTTCTAGCCACTGTTTTCGCACTTGTCGCTGGGTTTGCTGCAGGCTGTATTACGGGTGTCCTTCATACGTTCGGAAAGATCAATGCTCTCCTATCTGGGATATTAATGATGATTGCTCTTTATTCGATTAATCTCCGAATTATGGGGAAATCAAACGTTCCGTTATTGAATACAGAAACAGCTATAACAAATGTTAGAGATACTTGGGATAAAACGGGGTTAAACTCCTTTTTTAATAGTATTCTTTCTGCAGTGGGACTTGGAGATAGCTTGCCAAGGACATGGGGTATATTAATTTTCATGTTGATTGTTACCTTTTTGATCAAATTCCTAACAGATAAGTTTCTGCAGACTGAAATTGGGCTGGCTATAAGAGCGACTGGTGACAATAAGCGAATGATTAGAAGCTTATCAGCTAATACAAATTTAACAGTCATTCTAGGACTTGGCCTTTCCAACTCCATGGTTGCATTTTCTGGAGCGCTAATAGCCCAGCAGGGTGGCTTTGCTGATGTTGGGATGGGCATTGGGATGATTATTATTGGGCTGGCATCAGTCATTATCGGAGAGGCGCTGTTTGGAACAAAAACCATTGCAAGAACAACATTAGCGGTTATCGGCGGCGCAATTATTTACCGAATCGTTGTGACACTTGCTTTGAGGGTAGATTTCCTTGAGCCTGGTGATATGAAATTAATTACGGCAACGATCGTTATTTTAGCTCTCATTCTTCCAAAAATAATTGACTCTTCAAAAGAGAAAAAGAGGAAAGCGAGAAAACAAGCGGAAAGCTTGGCCATGAGTAATATCCCTTCGGATAGAAAGGAGGGGCCATATGCTTGAGCTCAAACACATTCATAAAATTTTTAATCAAGGAACACCTGACGAGAAAATTGCCTTAGATCGTATTCATTTAAAGTTAAATAAAGGAGATTTTGTTACCGTAATAGGCAGTAATGGGGCTGGAAAATCAACCTTAATGAATATGATCTCTGGCGTCATGATTCCTGACGTTGGCACTGTATCTATTGATGGACAGAATGTTACGATGATGTCGGAATACAAAAGAGCAAAGTTAATTGGGCGTGTGTTTCAAGACCCAATGGCTGGTACTGCTCCGAGTATGACGATTGAAGAAAATTTAGCAATGGCTTATTCCAGAAATAAGCAGAGAACGTTACGAAAAGGGGTTACGAAGAAAAGAAAAGAATATTTTCAAGAAGTGCTCCAAACGCTACATTTAGGGTTAGAGAATCGGCTCACGGCTAAAGTTGGATTGCTATCAGGAGGAGAAAGGCAGGCACTCTCATTATTGATGGCCACATTTACAGAGCCGGCAATCCTTTTGCTGGATGAGCATACAGCCGCCCTTGACCCAGCACGTGCCGAGCTCATCACGAATTTAACAAAGGAAATTGTAGAAAAATACAATCTGACGACATTAATGGTCACTCATAATATGCAGCAAGCTCTTGATTTAGGCAATAGACTAATTATGATGGATAAAGGTCAAATAATCTTGCAGGTAGAAGAGGATCAAAAAGGAAACTTAACGATAGAACAGTTATTAAATGAGTTTCAGAGAATTCGAGGTTCGAAAATGGCAAGTGATCGGGCTTTATTATCTTAATATTGAACGTAAAAAGGATTAATTAGGGATTGTTCACTAATTAATCCTTTTTTTTATGTTTGGACCATATTATAGAGAAGAAAGAATTTTTTAAAATTTTACAATTTATTGACTATTCATTATACGAAATGGTATCATATCGTTAATTAAACGTCATACTTATTATTGTATAAACTATGGAGGGATCGAATGAAACCAGGTTTAACGGCAGGTTATTCGGTTGCGATCGAGGCAGTAGTGACTCCTGAAATGTTTGCTCAATTCGAAGGCAAAGTTGTTCATCCTACATATTCGACTGTGATGATGATCTACCATATGGAATGGGCATCTAGGCAAATCATTTTGCCTTTTTTAGAAGAGCATGAGGAAGGAATGGGGATTTCTGTTTCAGCTAAACATATATTGCCAGCACCAGAAGGTTCTAACTTGAAAATAAAGGCGGTCCTAACTGAAAAGAACGACAATAAGATTATGACCGATGTTTTTGTTATCCATGATACAAAGCTTATTGGCACAGGGGAGGTTACGCAGGCAATCATTCCGAAAACTAAAATTATGAGCATGCTATTATAATTCTGGCAGTAGTTTACTTAATCTATTATTTTTTAAACGAGCAAACCTATTAGTAAAGCAAGTTTAAAGATGGCTATGGTTGTAAGCGTTAACATAATGTTTAGGGGGAATTGTTCATGAATTTGTTTTCGAAGATAAAAGACCATGAACAGGTTGTATTTTGTAATGATGAGTTAACTGGCTTAAAGGCTATTATTGCGATCCATAGTACAAAACTCGGTCCAGCCCTAGGAGGCTGCAGGATGCTCCCTTACTCAAGTGAAGAGGATGCACTGGAAGATGTTCTGCGTCTTTCGCGAGGTATGACATATAAATGTGCTGCTGCGGATGTTGATTTTGGCGGAGGTAAAGCAGTTATAATTGGCGATCCTCATAAAGATAAGACACCGGAGCTATTCCGTGCGTTCGGCCAGTTCGTAGAATCATTGAATGGAAGATTCTATACGGGAACAGATATGGGGACTTCACCAGATGATTTCATTCATGCATTAAGGGAAACAAATTGTATCGTTGGCGTTGATGAAGTATACGGAGGAAGCGGGGACTCATCTGTGCCGACTGCACAAGGAGTTATTTATGGAATTCAAGCAACAAATAAGATATTAACTGGAGCTGATCATCTCAGCGGAAAAAGCTATGCGATTCAGGGACTTGGAAAAGTGGGATACAAGGTAGCTGAAAGGCTGCTGGAGGAAGGCGCGGATTTATACGTAACGGACATTAATCAGCAAGCAATCGATAAGCTGCTTTCTAAAGCAAAAACTCTCGGAGCAGCTGTTAAAGCTTTATCAAGTAAAGAGATTTATGGGGCAAACGCAGATATTTTTATTCCATGTGCAATGGGTGGAATAATTAATGACGAAACGATTCAGCAATTATCCGTAAAGGCCGTTGTCGGTTCAGCTAATAACCAGCTTTTGGAGCTTCATCATGCACAAAAGCTAATGGATAAAGGGATTATATTTGCACCTGATTATATTGTTAATTCCGGCGGATTAATTCAGGTAGCGGATGAGCTGTATACACCGAATAAAGAAAGAGTCTTGCAAAAAACAAAAGCCATTTATAACTCTCTTCTCCATATTTACGAGTACGCAAATGCAGAAGGAATAACAACAGTGGAAGCTGCAAATCAATTTTGTGAAAGTCGCATTGAGGCGAGAGTACGCCGGAATAGCTTTTTTTCTCACAAGAAACGTCCAAAATGGGAAGTGAGGACTTAACTTTTTTGCTGTAATAACAACATTAATAATGTGGTAATGATTATTTTATTTTTGTTTAGCCCTAATAGTCTCTAAAAATATTTAGCAAAGGGTGAGAAAATGGACATTCAGTTTCCGATGCTTCAAGTAATGGATCCAAACGGACAAATAGCAGCATCAGAATATAAGGAGAAGATTACAGAGGAATTGGCCAGAAATTTTTATAGGCAGCTCGTAAGAATCCGCCTTTTTGATCGAAAGGCCGTGAGTCTCCAGCGACAAGGAAGGATAGGCACATATGCACCATTCGAAGGACAGGAGGCTTCCCAGGTAGGAAGTGCGCTTGCATTAAACGAATCAGATTGGATGTTCCCTACGTACCGTGATCATGGGGCAGCCTTCGTTTTTGGCCACTCATTAAGGAATATTCTTTTATTCTGGAATGGACGAAACGAAGGGTGTGTCCCTCCGGCTGGAAAAAAGATTTTTCCTCCAGGTATCCCGATTGCCACCCAGATTCCACACGCAGCCGGAGCAGCTTTGGCAGAAAAGAAAAAAGGAACGACCCATGCAGCCATTGCTTACTTTGGGGATGGTGCCACATCTGAAGGGGATTTTCATGAAGGGCTTAATTTTGCAAGTGTATTTAAAGCGCCAGTCGTTTTCTTTAATCAAAATAACCAATTTGCAATCTCCGTCCCAATCAACAAGCAAATGAATTCCAAGACCATTGCACAAAAGGGCTTAGCCTATGATATTCCGGGTGTCCGGATCGATGGAAACGATGTTTTTATTGTTTATTTTGAAACGTTAAAGGCATTGGAGAGAGCGAGAAAGGGTGAAGGACCGACATTAATTGAAGCTGTCACATGGAGATATGGGGCTCATACGACCGCTGATGATCCATCGAAATACCGCTGCCAAGTGGAGAGCAATGGCCGCCGATCAGAAACAGATCCTATTCTCCGCCTTGAAAGGTGGATGAAAAATGAAGGATTATATGATGAAAAATGGGTGCGTGACATGGAAGAGGAAGCTACACATGAAATAGAAAAAGCCGTTGTGGAAATGGAAGATTTTCCGCCTGCTGACCCTGCTAATATATTTGATTATGTTTTTGCGGAGCCGACTTGGCAAATTACTCAGCAAAAAGAGGAGTATTTAAAATTTATAGGAGGTGAAGGGAGATGAGTACTGCGATCAAAACCAAAACGCTTACACTCATACAAGCTATTACCGATGCTCTGGATACAATGCTTGAGAAAAGGCCAGAAGTATTGCTGTTAGGAGAAGACATTGGAAAAAATGGTGGGGTATTTCGCGCCACTGAAGGTCTTCAGGAAAAATACGGGGCTGACCGGGTCATTGATACGCCTTTAAGTGAAGCGGGTTTCGTTGGTGCAGGAATTGGAATGGCGGTTAATGGATTTTTACCTGTCATTGAAATTCAGTTTCTTAGCTTTATTTATCCTGCCTATGAGCAAATTATGACACACGCTTCAAGACTAAGGATGAGGACAATGGGGCACTTTACTGTTCCAATGGTCATCCGCGCTCCATATGGTGCAGGTGTCAGAGCTCCTGAAATTCATTGCGATAGCCCGGAAGCTATATTTACCCATATGCCAGGAATAAAAGTTGTATGCCCGTCCAGCCCATATGATGCGAAGGGATTGCTTATTGCAGCGATTGAGGATCCAGATCCTGTATTATTTATGGAACCAATGAGGTGTTACCGTTCTGGCAGAGAAGAAGTGCCGGAAGGAAAATACACGATAGAAATAGGCAAAGGAAAAAAAATGCTGGAAGGGGACGATGTGTCCATCATTACTTGGGGAGCTATGGTCCCGATTGTCATGAAAGCAGCGAAAGAAATGAAAGATCAAGGCATCCATTGTGATGTTATTGATTTAAGAACTTTATACCCGATCGATAAAGACATCATTGCTGAATCAGTTCAAAATACTGGCCGTACTGTTATTGTTCATGAGGCACATGCCACTGGAGGAGTTGGGAATGATGTATTAGCCATCATCAACGATACTTCATTTTTGTATCAAAAAGCACCTGTAGAGAGGGTGACTGGATTTGATACCCCTGTTCCATACTTTGGATTTGAAGATCATTATTTACCGACTGCTGATCGAGTGAAATTTGCTATTCATAAAGTCATGTCGTTTTAGGAGGGATGGAATGGAAGTCAAATTACATGATATTGGAGAAGGAATGACCGAAGCAGATATTAATTGCTTTTTAGTTAAGGCAGGTGATTTTGTCCGGGCCGATGAACCAATCATTGAAATCCAAACAGACAAAATGACCGCGGAAATTCCTGCACCGCGTACGGGATATATTCGAGAATTTAAAGTTGAAATAGGGCAGACCGTACCTGTTGGGACAACTTTATTAATCTTAGAAGAGGAAGGGAGCTTAAATAATCAATCTGTAGCACCCCCTAAAATGGTCGCCAATCATACTATGACTATTGCAAAAGACAATAAAAAGCGTATTCTTGCTTCACCTTTTACTAGAAAAATTGCGAGGGAAAACGGCATTCGTATTGAGAGTGTTAATGGTTCTGGACTAGCTGGAAGAATCACAGATGAAGATATTTATCAATTAATGGCTTCTTCACAACAACAGGAATCCGATAGAAGCAGCCAAAAAACAAGAAATGCGACAGTAGCACCTGCAGAACTATCCCCATTAAAATCAGACACCATTCCTTTCAGAGGAAGAAGGAAGCAAATTGCGAAAAAAATGATTCAATCTTTAAATACAATTCCCCATTGTACTCATTTTGAAGAAGTGGATGTTACCGAACTAATTCAATTTAGAGCTGAGTTAAAGAAAATCAATCAAACGATATCTGCAACTGCCTTTTTCATAAAAGCTTTATCTATTTGTCTATTAGAATTTCCTATTTTTAATAGTCGGCTTGACGAGGAAAATGAAGTTATTTATCTCCAAAAAGAACACCATATTGGAATGGCAGTAGATGCAGAAGCGGGTTTAATCGTTCCCGTTCTTCGACACGTTGAGAAGAAATCCATTCGAGTTATTCATGACGAAATGAAAATGTTAACGGAAAAAGCTTTAGCCAATCAATTAAGCATGAAGGATATAACCGGCGGAACATTTACGATTAGTAATGTTGGTCCTCTAGGTGGAAGCTTTGGGGCTACACCGATTATTCAACATCCTGAAGTGTCACTCATATCCTTTCATAAGACGAAGAAAATGCCAATAGTAACAGATGATGATCAAATCGTGATCCGGTCCATCATGAATATTTCCATGTCCTTTGATCATCGTGTAGTAGACGGGGCGAGTGCTGTCCGTTTTACAAATCGGTTTTCACAATTAATTCAAAATCCAAAAATGCTTTTGCTGGAGTTGGTGTAAATGGTTGTCGGCGACCTTGCTCATGAACGTGATTTAATAATTATCGGCGGTGGACCAGGAGGATATCATGCGGCAATTCGAGCTGCTCAGCTTGGACAATCGGTTACGCTGATCGAAAAGGGAGAAATCGGAGGTGTATGCCTAAATAAGGGCTGTATCCCGTCTAAAGTCCTGACCCATGGCGCTGCTAAATACGAATCCTTGAAAGAAATGAATGAACTCGGAATTGAAGCTGGCAGTGTTAAGTTTAATATGGATAAGCTTCAAGCTTACAAAAATAAAACGATTAATCAGCTTCGAGATGGTGTCCTTTCCTTATGTAAAGCGAATAAGGTTGAAATCATTCGCGGATCGGCGTTTTTTCTATCAGAAGATCAGATTGGTGTTGAAAATGGGGATCAATATGATATTTTTCGTTTTAACCATGCGATCATTGCTACTGGGAGCTCTCCGAAACCACCGGAAGGAATACAAATTGATCATGAAAGAGTTCTAAATTCTTGGTCGATCACCAATCTTGAAATAGTGCCTGAAAAGCTTTTTGTTTATGGTCATGACTATATTGCCTTAGAAATAGCGATGGCCTTTAACGCTATTGGCTCTGAAGTTGTACTTATAAACGAACATGATGACTTCATGTTAGATTCATCGATAAACCGTGAGCTTATTCGAATATTAAAGAAAAAACATATTCAAGTACTCAAAAGCAACTTCATTTCAGAAGCATATACTAAGGATGAACAAGTAAGCATTTTTATAAAAAATAAGACAGGCACAGAAGAAATAACGGGTTCACATTTATTTGTTTCCGGCAGACAAATCCCAAACACAGATCAATTAGGGATTAATCGGTTAGGGATAGAAACTGCTAAAAACGGATTTATAGTCGTTAATCACGAGTGCCGTACTTCAAAGAATCATATATTTGCCATTGGTGATGTGACAGAAGGTCCATGTTTAGCTGTTAAAGCCATTAAGCAGGGCAAGACAGCTGCAGAAGCAATTGCAGGTATAAGAACTGAGGCAGATTTGCGTTTTCTGCCAATCATAGCTCATACTAGCCCTCCTATTGCCTATGTAGGTCTAACTGAGGAAGAAGCCATTAGGCAAGGGCACTCAGTAGATACAGCGCATTTTCCATTATCTGCGAATGGCTATGCTGCCATCCTTGGAAAAAAAGAAGGAATGATTAAAGTAATTTTCGATAAGGATCATCATCTCTTACTTGGAATGCACATCATTGGATATGGGGCCGTTGAACTAATTTCCAGCGGAGTATTCTCGCTTGAAATGGCTGCAAGAGATGAGGATTTGCTGTTCCCCTTATACCCGCATCCAAGCTTAAACGAAGGGTTACTAGAGGCAGTAGAAGCAATAAAAAACCAAGCCATCCACCTACCTCCAAATTTGATGAAAAAATAAAGGTTTAAATAGCACGTTCCTTTAATGCAGATGTGCATTATAGCTTTAACATGTACTCTTGAGAACATTGTCACTATTCATATAATATTAATTCAGAAAATTATAAATTTATGAATTAGGGGGATCTAGAATGAAAGAAAAAATCACGGAAAGCAAGCAGAAAGTGGAGGATTTTTTTCCGGTAAAGGAAGTTGATTATTTAGAAATTTACTCGGGCAATGCAAAACAATCCTGTTACTTTTTTTGCTCCGCTTTTGGCTTTAAGCCTGTGGCATATTCTGGGCTTGAGACGGGTAATAGAGAAACCGTTTCCTATGTTCTTCAGCAAAGAAAAATTCGTCTCGTCATTACAGGCTCCTTAACCGAAGCGAGCAGAGTCTCATCATTTGTGAAAAAGCATGGGGACGGAGTAAAGGATGTTGCTTTAACGGTAGATGATGTGGAAAAAGCATATAAAGAAGCTGTTTCAAGAGGGGCAATTGAAATTATGCCTCCGTTCGAAATCAAGGATGAGCATGGTACTGTTAAAAAGGCTGTCATCGGAACATATGGGGATACGATCCACACTTTAGTAGAACGGAATAACTATAAAGGTGTTTTCATGCCAGGTTATGAACCAATTAATATGAATATACCAATTGAAGATGCAGGTTTTATTGGAATTGATCATGTTGTCGGCAATGTGGAAAGTATGGAAGAGTGGGTTAGTTATTATGCAAATGTTATGGGTTTTAAAGAGATGACACACTTCACGGACAAAGATATTAGTACGGAATATTCTGCATTGATGTCTAAGGTCATGCATAATGGCGGCAGAATTAAATTCCCGATAAACGAGCCTGCTGAAGGAAAACGTAAATCACAAATTGAAGAGTATCTAGAATTTTACAATGGACCAGGTGTTCAGCATCTAGCGCTTCTAACAGAAGATATTGTCAGTACGGTCAGCATACTTCGCAAAAATGGAGTAGAATTCTTGAATACACCTGCCGCCTATTATGATGAGGCTTTATCGAAGCGTGTCGGCAAAATTGATGAGGAAATTGAAAAGCTTAAAGAACTAAGTATTTTAGTAGATCGTGATGATGAGGGTTATTTACTGCAAATCTTTACGAAGCCAGTTGTTGATAGACCAACATTATTTATTGAAGTGATCCAGCGTAAAGGCGCAAGAGGATTTGGTGAAGGGAATTTCAAGGCTTTGTTTGAATCCATTGAACGAGAGCAGGAAAGAAGAGGTAATCTATAACTTTATGGTCAAAATCAAAACAAAAAGTATACTAGAAGAAATTCAATCATATCCCCTTGGGCTTTCGCCAGACGAAATAAAAGAGAAGTACAATCTAAATAGAGTGTGGAAAATGTCTGATAATGAAAACGTTTATGGGTGCTCACCAAAGGTAAAAGAAGCTATTCATCAGCATTTGCAAACGCTGCATTTATATCCGGACGGAAACACTTCCGAGTTAGTAAGCGGGCTCGCTTATTTTTACAACCTCGAGGAAGATCAGTTTTTCGCTGGGAACGGATCAGACGAAATCATTAGACTGCTTACCCGTGCTTATATTAACAAAGGTGATGAGGCTTTGATGGCTGACATCACCTTTCCCCGATATGAAACAAATGTTGTGATAGAGGGCGGGACTGCGGTCAAAGTCCCTTTGGCAAACGGAATTCATAATTTATCAGCTATGCTTGATATGATTACACCAAAAACGAAAATGATATTTATTTGCAATCCTAATAATCCTACAGGAACGATTGTAGGAAAAGAGGAGTTAAATAACTTTATTGAAAACATCCCAGAAAATGTCCTAATCGTTCTGGATGAGGCTTATTACGAATATGCGACAACCGAGCAATATTTACAATCCATTCCTATTCTGGAAGCGCATCCAAATTTAATCATTTTAAGAACCTTTTCAAAAATATATGGGCTAGCCGGGCTGCGTGTTGGGTACGGAATGATGCATCCATCTATTGTAAAAGAACTAAATAAAGTAAAAGAAGTGTTTAATGTAAATCAGCTAGCTCAAGCAGCAGCTGTTCGGGCAATAGAGGCCCAAGAGTTTATCACAGAATGTGCCGAAAAAAACGCTAAGGAAAGAATTTTTATCACTGAACAGCTACGGAAATTAGAATTAGAATTTTTCCCTTCCGAAGCAAATTTTCTATTTGTTTATAGCCAGTATTCATTGTCAAAAGGGTTGATTTCGAATGGGTTTCTCGTAAGACCGATGAAGCTCAGCGGCTATGCTGATGCATTTAGATTCACTTTAGGCACAAGGGCTGATAATGTAGCTTTCCTTCAAGCACTTAGGCGAATCTTAAAAGATGGGCGGTGTGAGGATGGAAATAACACCAGGGAATCTTGAATGGAGAGAGGCATATAAGCTATTAGTTGGTTCTATTTTACCGCGCCCAATTGCTTTTGTTACAACGATAGATAAACAAGGGATTGTCAATGCAGCCCCATTTAGCTTCTTTACGGCCATTTGTGCGGATCCGATGCTGATTTGCTTCTCGCCAATGAGGAGAGGTACTGATGGAGCAAAAAAGGATACCCTTACGAACATTGAAGCCAGAAAAGAATTTGTTATTAATATTGTCAGCGAGGATTTTGTGGAGAAGATGAATTTGTGTGCAACAGAGTTTCCCGCTGAGATAGACGAATTAGATGTAGCGGGCCTTACAAAATTAAACAGCCATATAGTAAAGCCACCAAGAATAGGAGAGTCCAAGATCCACCTTGAGTGTACGCTTTATGAGGCTCTTCACTTTGGCGAACAGGCAGGAGCTGGCAGTCTAGTAATTGGAAAGGTTGAACATGTTCATGTTGCTGATGAACTCTATGAAAAAGGAAGAATAAACACGGAGAGATTAGAGCCTATAGGTCGGCTTGCAGGTCAAATGTATACGAAGCCATTGGCAGATACGTTTGAATTAATCCGTAAAATAAATCCAGGGTGATGATATGAAATTTGTAACCTTTCAAAAAGAGGACGGTTCTATTAGAGCGGGCTGGATGATTGGTCACAGCCATGTGATGGATATGCATGAAGCCTCAAATGGAGTACTGCCTAAAGACATGCTTTCTTTTCTGGAAAACCATCCGTACTTTCTAACCTATATATCTTCTAAACTATCAACTACAGATCATGGCGTGTATCCCCTAGAAAAAGTGATACTTAAAGCACCACTGCCAAACCCTAAAAGCTTTCGGGATTTTTATGCATTTGAAGAACATGTAAAAACCGCTAGAGAAAACCGTGGTTTAGAAATGATTCCAGAATGGTATGACATTCCCGTCTTTTACTTTTCTAATCATTTAGCCATTAAAGGGCCGAATGAAATGATCACTAGACCAAAACATTGTTATTGGCTTGATTATGAATTGGAAATTGCTTGCGTGATTGGAAAGGAAGGAAAGGACATTAAGGCTGTGAATGCGGACGATTATATTTTTGGCTATTGCATATTGAATGACTGGAGTGCGAGAGACATTCAGAGAAAAGAAATGAAGATCGGACTAGGTCCTGCGAAAGGAAAGGATTTTGCAACATCAATAGGCCCATATATAGTAACAAAGGATGAGTTAGAAAAGTACCGCATCGAAAATGGATATGACTTATCGATGACAGCAAAGGTGAATGATGTTCTGCTTTCAGAGGGTAATATGAGTGATATTTATTATTCATTTGCTGAAATGATTGAAAGGGCATCAGACGGAGTAACCTTATACCCTGGTGACTTAATTGGTTCTGGAACAGTGGGAAGCGGCTGTATATTAGAGCTCGGGACAGATGTCCACCGCTGGCTGGAGCCTGGTGATGAAGTCGAACTAGAAATAACCGCACTCGGTGCTATAAAAAACATTATCGAATAAAGTGAGGTGGAAAAATGATTTACAGGCAGATGGGGAAAATCCCTCACAAGCGCCACACGATGTTTAAAAAAGAGGACGGCAGTCTTTATAGAGAACAAGTTATGGGAACAAAAGGCTTTTCTGGAACTCAATCAATTCTTTATCATCATTACATGCCAACAGAAGTAGTCCGTTCGGAACTAATCGGCAAATATTTGCCAGAGTATGAGGACCAAGCACCACTAAAGCACAGGCATCTAATGACAGATAAGCTTCAGAAAAAAGGGGATGCGCTAAAAGCGAGAGAATATTTATTAGGGAATGATGATTTGCTTATTGGCACAGCAAAAATAAATCAGCCGATGAAAAGTTTTTACCGGAATGGTGACGGGGATGAAATGATCTTCATTCATTATGGAACTGGGGTTATTGAGACAATGTTTGGAACGATTACTTATTGTCCAGGGGACTATGTAATGATCCCGATCGGTACTATTTACCGAGTCATTCCGGATGCGAATGAAGAGACGAAGGCATTGATTGTTGAGTCTTTTAGCCAAATTGTTTCACCTAGAAGATACCGGAATGAGTTTGGGCAATTATTGGAGCATAGTCCATTTTGTGAGCGGGACATACGCGGGCCAGAGTTTTTAGCAACTTTTGATGAAAAGGGAGAATATGAAGTTATTACAAAGACGAGGGGCTATCTTCATTCTCATGTGCTGAATCATCACCCATTAGATGTTATTGGGTGGGATGGCTATCTCTATCCATGGGTATTCAATATAGAAGATTTCGAGCCGATAACGGGAAGAGTGCATCAGCCGCCGCCTGTTCATCAAACGTTTGAGGGACATAATTTTGTTGTCTGCTCCTTCGTTCCAAGATTGTTCGACTATCATCCTGAAGCCATTCCCGCACCCTATTACCATAGCAATGTAAATAGCGATGAATTACTTTACTATGTAGAAGGGAATTTCATGAGCAGGAAGGGGATTAATAAGGAATCGATTACTCTGCATCCGAGCGGGATTCCTCATGGGCCACATCCAGGTACGACAGAAGCAAGTATCGGGAAGAAGGAAACACTTGAATTAGCTGTTATGATTGATACGTTTAAGCCTCTCCGAGTGGTCAAACAAGCTTTAGCAATTGAAGATGAGAAGTATATGTA
>NZ_JBALPC010000237.1:0-1633 GCF_036965225.1 Bacillus sp. JJ1474
CTAAACCAGCTAATAGTTTGTCAACATTTTTCAATAAAAAGTTTAATAACCCCATGATATACTAAAAATGTTCATGCTAAATAACCTTCCGTTATACTCGTTTTGGAAGGTTTTGTTGTATTTAGTTAGATATAGTTTTTAATCTATATTTAGGAAAGTAGATTTGCTTTTTAGTAAGGCGTAAATCCAATGTAAGAGCTTATTTACACAGGCAATGATCGCTACTCTGAAGGGTTTTCCTTCTTCTCGCTTCTTGTCGTAAAACTCTCGTAGTCTTCTATTGCGTGGAATAATCTCATCAGTCGTTTTCTTTTTACGTGCATCTCGAATCCCACTTTGAACAGCCATATACAGGGCATGACGAAGTCTACATGAGCCACGTTTGGTAATTCGATTTACGGATGCAGTAAACTTTCCAGAAGAGTAGACACTAGGATCTATTCCAGCGAATGCAACTAACTTTTTGGCACCATTAAACCGATCTATCTCTCCAATTTCGGAAATAATCGTTGCAGCGATTTTTTCTCCAATTCCAGGGATAGATTGAAGGATCTCATATTCTTCAATTTCCTTAGCGAGAGCATCTATTTCATTCGCAATTTTGGATAGATGTTCTTGGTATTGAAGAACAATCTTAACTAAGATCTCAAGGTTAAAGATATGACTTTGGTAGAGGTTGTTTTGAAAAGGATTACGCAGGGCTGCTTCGCGCAACTTCTGTGCCCTTTCCTTTGCCCAAGTCTCCGAACGACTTTTACATAATGAAGCTATCCTATTTGTAATTTCTTTTTCACTTACACTTAATACTGCCTCAGAAGTAGGAAAGGCTAGTAAAGTAAGCAACGAAACCTTTGAATAGAGGCTTCCAAATACACCTCGGTACTCAGGAAATACCTGGTCGATTAAAGAGTGTAACTGTAACTTTGTTTTCGCTGATATTTCTGCAATATTCTCTTGTTGCCTTGTTAGATTACGAAGGTTCAAGAGTTGAATTCCACGCTTCTTGTATGGTTCTAACTCCTCTTTATAATAGAGTTCGCAAAGGTGATAAGCATCGATTGCATCTGTTTTAACCTTTCGTAGGCTTGAGCTCTTAGCTCTGTGTGAGATAAGAGGATTAACGATAATATAAACATATTTTTGTTCCTCTAAAAACTGAATAACGGGAGTATGATAGTGCCCAGTTGATTCTAAAACGACCGAAGGTTGATGACCACCTGCGGAACTCTCAACTTCTTGAAGGTACTCTAATAAATTCCCCAAACCCTCAAGATCGTGTTTAATACTGAAGCTCTTACGGTATGGTTTGCCTTTATCTAAAAATGCTTGTACCTGACTTTCCCCTTTTGAAACATCCAGACCAATGACTGGATTCATACTGTATCTCCTCCAAGTAATGCAATATTAGTCGGTATCCCCTAGGGCTTCTTGTAATGTCATAGGTTCGCTTGTTAAACGGGATCGTTGTCCCAACCAGCCTGAAACATGTTTATACAAGTAGGGGGTGAACAGTTTAGCTGACGGGATTAAATCCCACGGGGGCGACGTTCTACCCCGACTACCGTAATCATATGACCATATAGAAAAAGGTCAACCAGAAAAATCTGGCTAACCTTATATTACGAACGGGGGC
>NZ_JBALPC010000238.1:0-326 GCF_036965225.1 Bacillus sp. JJ1474
ATGTTAGTTATTTCAATTAATGCATCATTAATAAGCAATGTTTTGCCGTTCTTATCACATACATAAATACCATCTTGTGACATTGCTATGGTGGATTCGAGCAATTTAAGCATGCTTGAATATTGCTTACTATGTTCTACGTTTATATTCATCTAACTAGTCACCTTCCTTATTAAGAATTATATAAATACCAAACTGTTATTTCAAATATTATGAATTATCAGATATGGGAGTATATCAAAAATGAGATGCCTAAAAGTGAGATACAAAAAGTAAAAACAATTACTTTTTACAGAAAAATTGCTTAATGGCTTTATTTTTATTCC
>NZ_JBALPC010000238.1:332-8627 GCF_036965225.1 Bacillus sp. JJ1474
ATGGTTGGTGAATTCTGAATATATCGATAATAATAACCTTTGGAGTTTTGGCACTAAACTTGCACCATAAAAGGTGAGAACGGTGCACAGGAAATGGGGGAAATTTCATTGGATGTAGGTTTTATTACAAGAAAAATGGCAAATGATTTAAATCCGTTAAATCAAAGAAAAATAGCCATACGGGAAGAAACGGGAAAATCATGGACGTATTCGGATCTGCACCATATATCAAATACTTATGCAAATAAGCTAAGCGAACTAGGTGTACGAAAAGGAGACCGTGTTGGTATTTTGCTTTATAACTGTCTCGAATATTTCGGACTCTATTTTGCTGTTGCAAAAATTGGAGCTGTTGCCGTTAGGCTTAATTTTCGGCTTTCAAGTACCGAGCTCGAATATGCATTAAATGATTCACAGACGAAAATATTATGCTTTCATTCAAATTTATCCCAAAAGCTGGAATCAATTCTTCATCAAGTTTCTGTTGACCATTTTATTTGTCTCGAAAATAGTAAAAAAGTGATTCCGAGTTGGTCTGAGCCTTGGAGTATTTTAGAAAGCGGTTCAGCAGATGAAGTCAAAGTCAATCACATAAAGCTAAACGATCCAGTTATGCTGATGTATACATCAGGGACAACCGGCAGACCTAAAGCTGCAATTTGGACCCATGATACAACATACTGGTTTTCAGCAATACAGGCATTAAAATGGAAGTTTACTGGGGAAGAAATTGGGATGACTACTGGACCTCTCTATCATGTTGGGGCGATGGAAGATATTGCACTTCCCATCTTGATGATGGGTGGATCTGTCATTATAACTAAAAGCCACGGCTTTGAGATTGGAAGAATTCTTTCTGTAATTGAACGCGAAAATGTAACTGATTGTTTTTTATTCCCATTTATGATTTATGAGATGCTAAATTATCCTGAGCTGGATAAGTATAAGCTAAAGTCGTTAAAAACGATTTATTCCGGCGGTGACCCGTTAATGCCATGGGCACTTGAAAAGTTAAAAAAGAAGTATCCGCTTCTTGGGGTTGTTCAAGTTTACGGTTTAACTGAAGGTCAGCCAATTGCGGCTGCGCTCGATTCAGAGGATGCTTTTACGAAAGGCCATACAGTTGGAAAGCCAATGCCTCTTACAGAAATTAATATTATTGATGATAATGGAATACCTCTTCCTATTGGAGAAATTGGAGAAATTACAATAAAAAGTCCGGGCGTTTCAGAAGGGTATTGGAGGAAACCGGATGCAACAATGGAAACATTTGTGAATGGCTGGTGTAAAACAGGGGATTTGGGAGTATTCGATCAAGATGGTTATCTATCAATTGTAGGCAGAAAAAAGGACATGATTCGAAGCGGCGGTGAAAACATTTATGCAGCGGAGATTGAAGATGTAATATATCGCCATCAGGATGTGAAGGAAGTTTCTATAATTGGTATTCCTGACCCGAAATATATAGAAGCTGTATGCGCTGTTATTATTAAGAAAGAAGGGTCAAATCTTACAGAAGAGGATGTTATTGATTTCTGTAAACAATACTTGGCTAGCTATAAGAAGCCTAGAGAAGTAAGATTTGTTGATGAAATACCTCGTACTCCATCCGGAAAGGTACAAAAGTATATTCTACGAAATCAGTTTAGCTGAGTGAATTAAATAATCCTTCTCTTTAAAGTATTTACAATCTTAAAGGCAGTTAAAGTCTTTTTAATCAGAAAGTTGAGGAGAAATCCGATGAATAAAATTCAAGTAGTTTCGTGGTCGAAGCAGAGCCAAATCGCAAAAATTGTGATCGATAATCCGCCTGTAAACGTACTTAGTGCTGGCGTTATCGAACAATTGAATCTTGTGATTGATGAAATTGAAAGCGATTCTGAAGTTACAGCCGTGATTATTACCGGTGAAGGCGATAAAGCTTTTGTAGCTGGAGGAGATATTAAGGGATTCCCGGAATGGATGGGAAAAGGAATGGAGGAAGCGAAGCAAAAGTCACTTTGGCTTCAGGAACCACTTAACAAAATTGAAAGTTTGTCACGGCCAACGATTGTTGCCATAAACGGGGTGGCATTAGGCGGAGGATGTGAACTGGCTTTATGCTGTGATATTCGAATAGCAGAAGAACAAATCAAGATTGGTCTTCCCGAAATTAAATTAGGCTTATTCCCAGGTGCTGGAGGCACACAAAGGCTTCCGCGTCTAGTTGGCAAAGCGAAAGCAAAAGAAATGATTTTCACTGGTGAGCCTTTAACTGCAGAAGAAGCCAAAGAAATCGGGCTGGTCAATCACGTCGTTCCTAGAGGGAAATCTTATGAAAAGGCGCTGGAACTCGCAAAGTCTATTAGCAGCTTTTCTTTACCTGCCCTTACTTTTGCTAAACGTTCTATTGACATTGGTTGCGAACAACCGCTTCATGAAGGCTTAGTTACGGAAGCTGAAAATTTTGGTCATGTATTTCAAACGAACGATGTAAAAGAAGGCGTTGAAGCGTTTATCCAAAAAAGGGAACCTAAATTTACCAATAAGTAAACTAAAATATAGATTTGTTGTCGAAGAGCAACTGAATGTGGCGTCTGGTGAATGTTTTCCTTTTCACCAAGCAAAGTCCAGCGGAAGTGACATGCCATAGAATGATCTAAACCCAAAAAGTTAGACAATTATTTAGGCTGCTACTTGGGTATGAGTACTGTATTCATTTATGTGCCTATGACCTTTAGGTAGTAATAGGTCATAGGCATAAGCTTTTGGAGCCCACTTTATATAAAAAAGTACTTATGGATGGCTTTGAATCCTTAATAGGAGACAATTTACATATTTTCTCAAAAAACGTAGTGACAGACAATACAACAATGTGATATTATGCTTATAACAATTAACAAAATGTTAATTATAATTCAAAAAAGGTGATTAGAAGATGAGCGAGGAATTGTTAAATTATGATGTGAGCAAGTATCGAACTCCTGATGGCTATACGAGTGATATTGCCGTTTTTACTATTATTTCTACAGAAGTGGGTCCTTATAAGCCTCCACAAAAAACATTAAAAATCATGCTCATTAATCGAGCGGAGAAAACAAAAGAAGGTGACCCCAATATAGAAGCGGGGAAATGGGCATTGCCAGGTGGGTTTATTAAACCGGAGGAAACTGCATATGATGCAGCAGTTAGAGAGTTAAGCGAAGAAACTGGAGTCACAGGTTTAAGAATCAAGCATTTTGGCGTCTACGATCAATTTGGCCGTGATAGGAGGGGATGGATTATTTCAAATGCACATTACGCAATTGTTCCAGAAAATAAGCTCGTCAAAAGGAAAGCAGCAGATGATGCAGCGGAGGTAGAGTTATTCTCTATGGACGAAGTGTTTCAGCTGGAGTTGGCTTTCGACCACAAGAAAATTATAGAGGAAGCTTTATGGTTTATAAAAAAAGATATGTCCTTAACAACGGTGGCGAAAAACTTCTTGCCAAAGCAATTTGTCCTATCGGAACTGCAAGGGGTTTTGTTAACCGTCATGGATGAGCCTTGGCTCAAGCTGGATGCTCAATTTTTTCGGAAAGCCCCAACCTTACCTTTTATCGAAAAGGTCGTAAAGGATGGAGAGCCGCAAAAAACAAATCGCTGGTCGAAAAATAAAGCACAACTGTATCGATTTAATGATTACGAGCCATTTGTATCGATTTATAATGCAAAATATTAATTTTTTTACATTTTATAATTAACAATATGTTAATTGATAATCAATAAGGAGTGATGAAAAATGCCAATTTGGAAAGATTGGACCATCTTTGAAAGATTATGGCTTCTAACTTTCACGCTTATTAATATTTACTTGTTTTTTGCCTGGGATGATACGATTCTAGGATTGATTACGTCCATTTCTGGAATGCTTTGTGTTGTTTTAGTCGCGAAAGGGAAAGTGAGTAATTATTATTTTGGCATTATCCAAACAGGAACATATGCCTATATCTCGTACGGCTATGGCCTATATGGTGAGGTAATGCTCAATGCCCTGTTTTATTTTCCGCTTCAATTTGTTGGGATCTATCTATGGAAGCAGCATACAACTGACAACAAGATAAAAGGTGAAGATATTCAAATCAACGCTTTAACGAAAAAGGGCTGGATCGCCACGATTACATCCTTTCTGATTGTCTTTGTTTTATATGCGCTGCTTTTACAAAAAATCGGAGGAAATGTAGTGTGGATTGATTCTGCAACCACAACATTATCCGTCATTGCCCAAATCCTCATGTTAAAAAGATACACGCAGCAATGGTTATTTTGGATCGCGGTGAATGTGTTATCAATTGTACTGTGGGTGAAGGCATTGATCTTACAAGGTGGCAACGATGTATCGATGCTTGTCATGTGGTCGGCGTTTCTAATCAATAGCATATATGGTTATTACAATTGGACGAAAGTATATAAAAAACAGAAGGGAGAAGTGATGTAAATGAAAAAGGTTGGATTTTTTGGAGGAAAGTTTTTGCCTTTGCATCAGGGGCATGTGTATGCAATTGTCAAAGCTTCTGCAATGGTGGATGAATTATACGTTGTCCTTTCTCATAGTGAAAAAAGAGATCGGGAATTATTTGATGGAAGCAAGCTGTCCTACATTCCAGCTCAGATTAGGCTGCGATGGCTCTCACAATTAACAAGGGAAATGGAACATGTCAAAGTTGTTGAAGTGGAGGATCAAGACGGCAACGAGGATTATAACTGGAAAGAAGGCTCTTTGAAAATACGACAAGCGATTGGGAAAGAAATCGATGTTGTCTTTAGCTCCGAAATCGAATACGAACCAATTTTTAAAGAATTATATCCTGAAGCAAAACACATCCTGATTGATGAAAAAAGAGACCAGGTGAAGATTTCTGCTACAAAAATTCGGGAAAAAGGGATCTTTGAATATTGGGGTTACATTCCCGAGGTGGTAAAACCGTATTTTATTAAAAAGGTAGTCATTTTAGGGACTGAAAGCTGCGGGAAATCGACTCTCACTAGAAATCTAGCACTTATCTATAACACAACTTATGTCAAAGAATACGGAAGAGATTATTGTGAATATTTAGGAGGCTGTGATGGGATTATTATAGAGGAAGATTACCCAATGATTGCGTACGGCCATAAACTAAAAGAATATGATGCTATTAAAAATGCCAATAAAATCGTCTTTATCGACACCGAAGCTGCGGTTACTCAATTTTACTCAGAGCTGTACAATCAAAAACACCAAACAGTCTTAAATGAAATCGCTCGCATTCAAAAATATGATCTATGTCTATATTTAGAGCCAGATGTTAAATGGGTCGATGATGGATTAAGAGTGCATGGAGAGCAAAAGGTAAGGGAAGAAAATAATAATCGGTTGAAGGAAATATTGGAGGAGAATGGGATTGAGTTTGTGAGTGTTAGTGGGACGTATCAAGAGCGTTTGGGAAGAGCGATGGAGTTGATTGGTAGATTGTTAGAAGGGATATAGAGGAACGGGTACCTTGTCCATGCTTCAGAAAACGAGAGAGATTGTGTTTGAAACATGAATCTCTATGAAGCTAATATTTTATCCCTAATTAGTTTAGGTTGGCAAGGAACGATCCAAGAAGTTGAAAATTAGATAGAAAAGAAATATCTAAATAGATGGAAGACATTTGAACTTTTCTATCCAAGTTCTTTTTAGCTGTGTAAAAGAAATCACAAACCACTTGTAATAAAGTGGTATAACTGTATGATTTTTTAAATTTTAATTGTACCAACAATTATATACAATAATGTTAATAAGCAACAATGGTTTTAAATATGGAGGTACTTAATGGAGAAGTGGATAGGTAAACGACCTACAATTAGTCAGAAAGCGTTAGTTTCAAAGTATGAAAGATTATTAGTACAAGCACAAAATACAATAATAAAATCTACCGAAAAAGTTCTAAAAGTTATTGAGGCAGAATGTGATAAAAAAAGCGGGCGTGAACTAGACGGAGTATTAATATTGACATCAGAATCAATCATTTTCATGTCTAAACGTGAACACATGGTATATAAATACTCACAAATTAGTGATATTGATGTTCGAAATGATGGTAAGGACAAATATGAGTGGCAGATAACTCTTAAAGTTGGGCGATCTAAGCGTACATTTGATGATATTAAGAAAAATGATGATAGTCAAGAATTTATTGAAACTCTTGAACATATGATTGTTAATCAATCTCATGAGATACATACAACTGTTACTCATGACTTTGACTATTTCTTACATTCTGAAAGACTTGCAGATTTACGAACTCGTGGAATCAAAATTACAACGTTTCTAATGAAACGAGATGATCTAGGACAAACAAAAAATGGCGAGAGACTTCTGCGTGAAAAACATAAATATGCTGAACTCATTGTTGAGGGTTACTACCACGAAAAACAGAAAAAGGGTAACTTTATTGTAATAGATAATGGTGTACTACTATATGAATATAATGATAAGGAACGAAAAGCTCAACAGATTCACATTTGGCCTTTAGTTTTCTTTTCAAATACAGTTATTGATCATTATGCAATTAAAACTGTAATTAGTAATAATGAAGGCAAATTAGTAATGAATAATTCTGGTAAAAAGTTTACTAAAATATTATCTACTTCTAATATCCCTTTCAAAATTAAAACAAGAAAATGGCATCAAAAAATACTTGGTTTTCGAAGCGGCAAGTGGTGGAAAAAAACGATTGCGTCACTTGTTTATTTGTTTACATTGCTAATGATTGTTGCAATAGCTTTTGGTGAAGAATCTAAAGAATCTGATAATGTTACACAAGCTACTGAAGTATCTGATTCTAATACAGATAAGTCAAATGAAGCTGCTCGGCTAGCAGAGGAACAGCGTAAGCAAGAAGAAGCCGCTCGATTAGCGGAGGAACAGCGTAAACAAGAAGAAGCCGCTCGATTAGCGGAAGAAAAGCTCAAACAAGAAGAAGCTGATCGTTTAGCCCAAGAACAAAAACAGGTTTTTGTAAATTATAAAAACTGTAGTGAAGTTCGTGCTGATGGCGCTGCACCAATTTATAAAGGTGAACCAGGGTACGCGAAACACCTTGACCGTGATGGAGATGGAATAGGGTGTGATAGATAATATATTATAGAAAGAAATTACTTTTGTTATATGAAAGAAATAGAGAGGGGTTTTTCTCCGAATCTTATAAAATAATTGGTGCCTGTTCCCCAGTCTTTAAGTATAGGGAAACAAGCACCTTTCTTCTGATTCAGCTGTTCCCGACCGTATTGAAGGCATTAATCTAACAACACCATCAGGACTCTTCACCGTAATGGTTACGGTTGAAAGAAGTTCTTGTGTCCCGTCTGAAGGCAGGCTGGGAAGGGGATTATTATTTACATCTAATGCAATTCTGTAACAAGTTGGTCTTAAGCCTAAATTTATTCCTGAAAAAGCTAGGTTTTGATTCATTTTACACATTATTTAAACAGGAAAAGTACAAAAAGGGGGTACAATCCCACCTTTACTTATATTGAAAACTGAAATCATTGATCATTTTACTTTATAATCTTCCTAGTGGAATAATTACAAAAATTCTCAATCCGGTGTTTCCTATCAAAAGCTCTCACGCTCCATCACGATTTCCATTCTAAATTACCCTTTATTTCCTTCCGAAACCGATCGTTTCCATAAAGTTCTTCAAATACTAGAAAACAATGAATCCCATACTCGATGGAATGATAACGCCGACTGCAGAAGTTGATGTAAGCAGCCCAGAAAAGATTAGTATTTTTATGAGCAGTTTATCCTTTTTATTAGTAACTATATATTGATGATAAAAACTACTTCCTTTATGATGCTAATAAATACAAAAAAAATAATGAGGGGGACCATTTATATGGAAAAATTATATCCTACTTTCAGCAGAAACAATTTTAATCTTACGAAGGAAACAACAAAGGCTGCAGAATTCAAAAATGATGAAACGAAAGAAATTATTTACTTAGTGCCAACTAAGAAGGAGATTAGCATTATATTAAATCCAGAAATAGTTGATAAGAATGCGATATTAAGAGCTGACAAAAAGTTTCATAGTACAGCACTCACACAATTTCCAAAAGAAATGCATACGGGCGCGGCTCCGATTCATTACGGGTATTCTTTCAAATTTGCCGATGAAAGTGAATTAGATTCATTTTTAGACAGTTTTAACAGAATTTAGACAATTGAAATATAGACATAGAGGGTGCAATAATGAGGAATAGGCCGCATTTTCGCGGCCTATTTTATTTAGTTTTTTTTCCAATGTAAGA
>NZ_JBALPC010000239.1:0-1251 GCF_036965225.1 Bacillus sp. JJ1474
TATATAAGCTGTCCGGGGTCTTTTTTTGTAAAATTATTGTTGAGCAGCTTCAGGGGTCTCTAAAATACTCTTTAAATCCTTGTCATTTATCTTCACGTTTGCATCCTTTAATTCACGTTCCATTGCCTTCTGAATTTTATCCGCATCAAGCTTTGAAACCTTTAAATCATATTCCATTTTCTCTTTCATTTCTTCAAAGGATTTTTTCTCTTTTTTCTCTGTTACTTGAATAATATGGTATCCATGCTGTGATTGCACAGGCGCACTAATTTCATCAACCTTTAACGCATATGCTGCATTTTCAAATTCAGGGACCATTCTTCCCGGACCAAACCAGCCTAGATCTCCACCATTTGCTGCTGAGCCTGGGTCTGTAGAATACTCCTTCGCTAAATCCTCAAACTTAGCTCCTTCATCAAGCTTCTTCTTTACTTCATTAGCTGTTTTTTCATCTGCTACAAGAATATGTCTTGCCTTTATTTGAGGCTTGTAATTATCGTAGTATTCTTTTAGTTCCTTTTCAGTTACCTTTATATCTTTAATAGCTGCCTTTTCCTGCATTAAGCCAGTTCTAAAGGTGTCTTTAAGCTCAGCTTCATCTTTATAGCCATATTGAAGAAGGGCCATCTCGAAATTTGGACCAAGCTGTTCTTTAAGTTCGTCAATTTTTTCATCTAACTCTTTATCAGATACTTTGTAGTTTTTTGAAAGGACCTTTTCATAAACTAGCTCACGAAGAATTGCCTCGCCAGTTTTTTCTTTCATCGCATCATAAAGCTCGTCCTTTGTAATATCTCCAGCCTTTGTCTGAACTACTACATCTGAATCACTCGCATTATTAGTAACATTACAAGCAGTTAAGCCTAAGACCCCAGCTGTTAATGTGAGGGTAACAATCCATTTTTTCATGTTGAACACTCCTAGGATAATTTATTTCAATAACCAATTTCATAAAACCTACTATACCACAAATGAATTGGAGAACAAAAACAATAACCTATTGAAGTTTAAAAATTTATTTAGATTCTCTCCTGTAGGTAACTGACTATTCTTAATTAAAGTGGGGTCATATACTACAAAGACACTTTTATCAAAGCACTAAAGATTAAAACCCAATAATTTTCGGATTATGATGATAGGTGCCTATTCGAATAGGGTGTTCGTTGAATAGTATATTTTAGCAACATGAAAGGAGGGTGTCTCATGGGTGCTGGTTTCGGAGGTGGATTTGCACTAATTGTAGTGCTATTA
>NZ_JBALPC010000239.1:1298-2140 GCF_036965225.1 Bacillus sp. JJ1474
GGAGGAAGCATTATGTCAGAAGGAGTTGGACATGGATTCGGAGGCGGATTTGCCTTAATTGTCGTTTTGTTTATCCTATTAATCATCATTGGAACATCTTGGCTATAGAGACTTCGACATAAAGATTCATCCATCCTAAATGAAAAAGCGGCGGGAAGTATAATCCGCCGCTTTTTCTACATTATTTAAGCATAAAGAATCTCTACAAATGACGATATGAGAAGAATTGTTATTAAAATATTAATCGTTCTAAACACTGAAGGCTGTCGCTCCTCAGGGATTTCCTTTTGGAGACAAAGCGAATTGGTCATTTTGTTAATATTATATAGGATAAAGACGGCAAAAATAATGAAAAATATGGAGATCACCGAAGATTCCCTCCTTTGCATTTATGAAGAAAAAAAGGTAGGGTCTGGGCTATTTGCGTAAATAGCAATTCAGACAGCCTAAATCCAGTTGTATGTTATTTACAATAACAAAATTTACGGAAAAAAGATAGTCTTTAAG
Organism: Bacillus sp. JJ1474; assembly: GCF_036965225.1. Taxonomy (NCBI): domain Bacteria; kingdom Bacillati; phylum Bacillota; class Bacilli; order Caryophanales; family Bacillaceae; genus Bacillus; species Bacillus sp. JJ1474. The sequence continues at coordinate 1,806 of NZ_JBALPC010000239.1, forward strand.
ACTTGTGAAAACTTGGTTTTATCAAATTCATGAAAAAGGCATCCAATATCGGATACCTTTTTCTTCTAATCATCGTTTTTGTGGAGCAATATTTCAATTCCATCATCATTCTCTTCAATATATGAACAATTTGGTGCGAACAGCACATTCTTTGCACAAATAAAATCAGGAAGACATAAGCCAGCATGAAAAGCAAGTATGATGGTAATATAATGTAAATAATGAGGGTACATATAACAAGCAAAAATCAAAATACTATTAATAACGATAAAAGGTGCAAAAAGGGCAAAAATAAATTGCCATTTAGAAATCGGTTCAAAAACCTTTATATGAAT
>NZ_JBALPC010000239.1:2254-2491 GCF_036965225.1 Bacillus sp. JJ1474
GCTAATGGTAAATAATGAAAAAACTTATGAAGTGGATAAATTAGCCAAAGCCCGAGAATAAATAAGTAAAAATAATTGTCATAGAATGAATGTGCATTAAATAAAAATTGCGCAGGCACATATACGAAAATAAATGTCAGCAACATTGTTAAGGAAGACAAAATGAAAAGTCTTTGTGAGCCATACTGTCTAGAAAAGTTAATCGTCTTCCATGAATTCATAGTATCATACCTCCAA
>NZ_JBALPC010000240.1:0-3588 GCF_036965225.1 Bacillus sp. JJ1474
TTTTTGCAATCGTTCCAACGAAATCTACAGCTCGAATCTTTTTGTTTTTTCCGCCGCTGAAATGAAGTTTCATGATATCTTGGTTTATTCGGGCAGTTTTATTATTTTTAACGGCTCTGCGGCCACTCATTTTTTCTTGGAAGGCAGCTTTTCCTGCAGCCACTTCTTGATATTTAGGAGCTTCCATAACAGGTATCTCGAAGCCAATATACTTTTCAATTGATTTCAGGAATTTTCCTTCATAAGGTGTTGCAAACGTGATCGCTTTGCCTTTGCTGCCGGCACGGCCAGTCCTACCTGTACGGTGGACATAGCTCTCTTTTTCCAGAGGAACGTCAAAATTGATCACAAGTGTCACATTATCAATATCAATTCCTCTTGCAGCTACATCGGTGGCCACTAGATAACGGAAATTTCCCATTTTGAACCCATCCATAACGGCAAACCGCACTTCTTGTTCTAACCCTCCATGGATTCGTTCACAAGAATAATTGGATTCTTCTAATTCGGTAAACACTGTATCTACATTTTCTTTAGTTCTGCAAAAAATAAGACAGCTATCTGGATTTTCAACGATCGTAACATCTTTAAGAAGTGAAATTTTCTCTTCTTCTTTCACCTCGATTAACTGATGTTCAATGGTATCCGATGTTACCCCAGTAGACTCAATCTCAATATGAATAGGATCCTTCATATATTTATGACAGAGATTTTCAACATCCTTAGGCAGCGTTGCGGAAAATACCATCGTTACTCTATCTAAAGGAAGTTCATTTATTATCGCTTCTACTTCATCGATAAAACCCATATTGAGCATTTCATCCGCTTCATCTATGATCAAAAACTTTATTTGGTCTAAAACTAAGGTTCCTCTTTCAATGTGGTCTATGACACGGCCAGGTGTACCTACGACCGCATGAGTTTTTTGTTTTAATTCGTCTTTTTGTTTCGAAAAAGGTTCTTTTCCATATAGGGCGGTAGCTTTGATTCGTTTAAACCTTCCGATATTCGTGATATCTTCACGAACTTGAACAGCGAGCTCCCTCGTTGGTGTTAGAACTAATGCCTGTGGCTTTTTTTCCTCCCATTCAATCATTTCGCAAATAGGTATGCCAAAGGATGCAGTTTTCCCGCTGCCTGTTTGAGATTTAACAACAAGATCCTGCTTTTCGAGAGCTAATGGCAGGACATCAATCTGAACCTGTGTGGGAGTTTCATATTTTAATACAGCTAGTGCTCTTTTTATTTCATCACTTAAATGGTAATCAGCAAAACTTTTTTCATTCATGTATAAACCTCATTTTTCGTTTTTTCCAATTCATGAATAGGATTCTCCTAAAGGATTATCATATGCATGATGTGAATATGGTTCATTATACGTGAAATACCGAACAAGTTGGATTTTATTTTTTAAAAAACAACTGGTTTTCATTAAGCAGCTGTCATGGGGAAGGTGGTCCATTAAGTCCGAAATGGCGGCTTTTCTTGTTTATATTCCGTGAAAGTGTTTTACAGAATTTATCTTTAAGTCTATCTTGTACATGACGTTTGTCATGCCTTGTAGGTGACACCTGCTACTAACAACTCCAAATCCCTTCCTTTATAATTAAAATTAACAAGGGATTCAAGGAAGGAATTTAAATAAATGACCTTACAAAACACGAAGAATTTGAGAAAACAAGTAGCTCCATTTGAAAAATCAACGACAAAAGAAAGTGTATGGCAGCTCATTAATACGGTCGTTCCATTTATTACATTATGGTATCTTGCCTATTTAAGCCTGTCCGTATCATATTGGCTGGCATTAGTGCCCATAGTGATTGCGGCTGGTTTTTTAACGAGAATTTTTATTATCTTTCATGATTGCACCCACCATTCCTTTTTTAAAGATCGCCGTGCCAATCGAATAGTTGGTACAGCAATGGGTGTTTTGACAATCTTTCCTTTTGATCAATGGGGGCATGAGCACTCCGTTCATCACGCAACAAGCGGGAACTTAGATAAACGCGGGACAGGAGATATTTGGACGCTTACAGTAGTTGAATATTTAGAGGCGCCGCTCAGACTTCGTTTAGCTTATCGTTTTTACCGTAATCCATTCGTTATGTTCGGATTAGGACCGATTTATGTATTCCTTCTTAAAAATAGATTTAACCGTAAAGGTGCCAAAAAGAAGGAACGCATGAACACTTATTTGACGAATGTCCTAATCGCTGCTTTAGTAGGGTTGCTCTGCTGGGCGGTAGGATGGCAGTCATTCCTTCTCGTCCAAGGATCGATTTTCTTACTATCTGGTTCAGTAGGCATTTGGTTGTTTTATGTACAGCATACGTTTGAGGATTCTTATTTTGAAGCAGATAAAGATTGGGAATATGTGAAAGCGGCAGTAGAAGGAAGCTCCTTTTATAAGCTTCCAAAACTTATGCAATTCTTAACTGGAAATATTGGGTTTCACCATGTTCACCATTTAAGTCCAAGGGTTCCAAATTATAAACTAGAACAGGCACACAATAATACGCCACCCTTACAAAACGTTCCGACGATCTCTCTTGCCACAAGTTTGAAGTCGCTCCGATTCCGTCTATGGGATGAGCAAAACAAGAATTTCGTTAGTTTTAAAGAAGCTAAAGCTTTAGTTGAAAATAGAGTTTCCGCCTGAACTGTAACTTCGACTGGCTCCCCTTCACTCTAGGGGAGTTTTTGTTTAATGGTGCATCTAGATAAGGAGAGAATGAAAATGATTCGAATTGTCATTGCTGAGGATCAGGAAATGCTGTTAGGGGTTATAGGTTCGCTTCTAAATATGGAAAGTGACATGGAAGTGGTCGGTCAGGCAAGGAATGGAGACGAGACCCTTACCCTTGTACAACAATTGCAGCCCGATGTTTGTATTATGGACATAGACATGTCCGGAATGAGCAAACTTGAGGTAGTAGATGCCTGCATGACAACAGGGTGTAAGGTAATTATTTTATCAACCTTTGCAAAAACAGGCTATTTTGAAGGTGCCCTGAAAGCGGGTGTAAGAGGTTATTTATTGAAGGACACCCCAAGTGAGGAGTTAATCGCCTCGATACACAGCATTATGAAAGGGGAATACATCTACTCCTCCGAGCTACTGGATAAGGATTCTAGAGATAACGAACAAGGAATAGAAATGTTTGAACGGGTGACAGGTAGTCAAATCATAAATGAAGGCTCTTATCAAAAAAGCAACAAAATTGTATCCGTCAGAAGCTTTTTTTCCACAATCATGGATAAAATGAAGTTGCCGGCAGGATAGGTATTAATAGAGAATATTCAAAGTCCAATCCCTCAGTATACTAAAGTATTTCTGTACTGGGGGATTGGACTTTGTTTTTCAATCCTGGGGTCGGTCTTCTCTAATTGGAATTTGAATTATGTTTTATTTGCTCATTATACAATTCAGTTCTTTTGATATTTACCCCAACAAACGTTTCCAAGATGGCTTGTCCACCTGCAATGGCAAGGATGAAAATAATAAATTTAGCAATGGAGGGAAGAAAAAGATAACTTGTACAGAGCAGGATTGCAGACCAAATTCCTGTGCACCAATAACAGGTTAAG
>NZ_JBALPC010000240.1:3644-3832 GCF_036965225.1 Bacillus sp. JJ1474
GTTTCCTTTTTAGTTAAAAAAAGATTTCTTAAAGGTTCTGCTATTTTATCAAAAACGATTAAATGGGTTAAACGATAACTTGCTAAAATAATCATCATAAAAGCCATCCATGATATATCCAATAGGGAATCCTCCTAAATGTTCCTTTTTTTAGTATCACCGGATAGTAACCATATTATGTTAAGAAT
>NZ_JBALPC010000241.1:0-8865 GCF_036965225.1 Bacillus sp. JJ1474
GATATAGGCTAATTGCTTGATTTAATAGGAAAGAAAGCGGTTTCAATGATACTGGTCTTTCTTGCATGTGACTCAAATCATAAATTATTTATGAAAGAGGATTGACTTTTCTGAAAGTTAGAGTGTAAACTTAATGAAAATTAAAAATGATTTCTTATCAAGAGAGGTCGAGGGTAAGGCCCGAAGACGCCTCAGCAACCATCAATCGCTAATTAGATTGAAAAGGTGCTAATTCCTGCAAGTTTTTTGTTATAAAAACTTGAAAGATAAGAAGAGTGACTATGTAAACAATGAAAAGTCTTCTTCTTAAGAAGGCTTTTTTTATTGTTTTAAGACAAAAAGGAGTGCTGACAATGTATAAAACTGACACAATTCTTGCTCAAATTGGTAATCGCAGTGAAGCAGTCACTGGAACTGTAACCCCCCCTGTTTATTTTTCTACAGCCTATCGACACGAAGGGATTGGACAGTCTACTGGTTTTGATTATATCCGAACAGGAAATCCAACAAGATCCATATTGGAAAAGGCAATTGCCGAGCTTGAAGAAGGAGATCAAGGCTATGCGTGCAGTTCAGGAATGGCTGCGATTCTTACGGTCCTCTCCATTTTCCAATCAGGCGATGAATTAATAGTTTCTAAGGATCTATATGGCGGTACATACCGTTTATTCGAACAAGGATATAAGAAATGGGGATTGAATTGTAAATATATTAAGGACTTTTCAGATGAGAGTCTGGAACAGGAAATCACAGCAAAGACAAAGGCAATTTTCATAGAAACGCCTACAAACCCATTAATGGAGCAAACAGATATTAAAGAAGTTGCTGAATTCGCTAAAAAGCATCAGCTTTTGCTAATTGTCGATAACACTTTTTATACCCCTGTTTTGCAGCAGCCAATTAAGCTTGGTGCAGACATTGTGATCCATAGTGCAACGAAGTATTTAGGCGGACATAATGATGTTCTAGCCGGATTAATTGTTGCAAATGGAAAAGAGTTATGCGAATCATTAGCTATGTACCACAATGCAGCAGGCGGAGTATTAAGCCCATTTGATTCATGGCTTCTTATTCGCGGAATGAAAACTCTTTCACTTCGGATGGAACGACATGAAAAGAATGCTCAAAAACTAGTTCATTACTTATCTGATCATGAAGCAGTAACGGATGTCCTTTACCCTGGCCGCGGAGGAATGATTTCATTTCGGATTAAGGACGAATCCTATGTGAATCCGTTTTTACAAAGTCTTTCCCTCATTTCATTTGCGGAAAGCCTTGGGGGTGCAGAGAGCTTTATCACCTACCCTGCTACCCAAACTCATGCGGATATTCCTGAACATATTCGAATTGAAACCGGAGTTTGTAATCGATTATTGCGTTTTTCCGTGGGCATCGAAAATACTGATGATATCATTCAAGATTTAGAATTGGCTTTCGCTAAGGTTTTGGAGGGGGTAACACTATGAGTAATGAACTTAACTATAATTTTGAAACGAAGCTTTTGCATAATCATCATAAGTATGATCCAATAACTGGTGCTGTAAGTGTACCGATAAACCATGCTTCCACCTTTCATCAATCAGACTTTGATACATTTGGAAAATATGATTACGGCAGAAGTCTGAACCCGACACGTGAAGCTCTTGAAACAGTTATCGCTGAGCTAGAGGAAGGAACGCATGGTTTTGCATTCGCATCCGGAATGGCAGCAATTTCAACCGCTTTTCTTCTGTTATCAAAAGATGATCACGTTTTAATAACGGAGGATGTTTATGGTGGCACCTATCGTTTTGTCACCCAAGTACTAACCCGTTTTGGAATTGCTCATTCGTTTGTTGATATGACGGACCTCGATGCAGTTCAAAAAGCTATTTTACCTAATACAAAGGTGTTTTACGTGGAAACCCCCTCTAATCCGCTCTTAAAAGTGACCGATATAAAAGCAATTGCTGACTTGGCAAAAAAAAATGGGGCTTTAACATTTGTTGATAATACATTTTTAACACCCGCCTTACAAAAACCGCTTTCTTTAGGTGCGGATGTCGTTTTACATAGTGCAACGAAATTTTTATCAGGACATAGTGATGTCGTTGCGGGCCTTGCTGTAGTGAAAGATGCTGAGCTCGCTAAAAAACTAGGATTCTTACAAAATTCTTTTGGTGCTATCTTGGGTGTTCAAGATGCTTGGCTTGTTTTAAGAGGGATTAAAACTCTGCATGTCAGATTAGAACAATCAATGAATTCAGCACGAAAAATTGCTTCATTTATAAAAGAGCATCCTGCTATTAAAGAAGTATATTACCCAGGATTTAAAGAACATCAACAATATCAAATCCAAGCAAATCAAGCAAATGGGCCAGGAGCTGTTCTGTCATTTGAGCTTGAAAATGAACAGGCAGTTAGAGAGTTTGTTTCTAAGGTTAAAATCCCTGTTTTCGCAGTTAGTTTAGGAGCTGTAGAGTCAATTCTCTCCTACCCGGCTAAAATGTCTCATGCTGCCATGCCTGAGGCTGAACGTGAATATAGAGGAATTAAAAGCGGTTTGCTAAGACTTTCAGTTGGATTAGAAAATCCAGATGATCTTATAAAAGATATCACTTTAGCTTTAGCTGAATCTGGAACACTCGTAGAAATCGATTAGCACTAAGGAGGATGACAATGAGCTTCCTAGAGAAATTGAAAAATGAGATCGTGATTGCTGATGGTGCGATGGGAACTCTTCTTTATTCGTATGGGGCGGATAGCTGCTTTGAGAATTTAAATCTCACCCATGCTGAACAGATCCAGCAGATCCATGAGGCGTATATCCATGCTGGAGCAGATTTGATTCAAACCAATTCATATGCAGCCAATTATTTGAAGCTACAAAGGTACGGGCTTGAGGATAGTGTAAAAGAACTTAATACCTTTGCAGTTAGAAATGCGCGAAAAGCAGCGAAAAAGGAGACTTATGTAGCTGGAACGATTGGCGGAATTAGAGGAATTAAGCCCAATATGGTCGCTCTTGAGGAAATAAAAAGAAGTTTTAGAGAGCAGCTCTATTGCCTTCTGCTTGAAGGTGTAGATAGTATATTACTAGAAACTTATTATGACCTTGAAGAACTTGAAAATGTGCTGGCCATTGCTCGTAAAGAAACAGATTTACCGATCATTGCCCAGGTTTCACTTCATGAGGCTGCTATTTTGCAGGACCAAACTCCTGTTTCTGAAGCACTTTCAAGATTAGAATATTTAGGTGCTGATGTCGTAGGATTGAATTGCCGGCTTGGTCCCTACCATATGCTTCTGACATTGGAAAATGTTCCGTTGCCGAAGCATGCATTTCTATCTGCCTATCCAAATGCCAGCATACCGGCCTACACAGATGGAAAATTTCATTATGAAGGAGATTCGGAATACTTTAGACAATCGGCACGTAATTTTCGAAATCAAGGTATTAGACTATTAGGAGGCTGCTGCGGGACGACTCCTGATCATATTCGGGCATTTGCTTCAGAACTAAAAGGAATGCCGCCTATTAAAGAAAAAACCATTAAAAAACGCAGTGAAATAAAAATAACTAACCCTCCTGCTGCCATTCGGGAAAATCCGCCTTTACATGATATTGTCAAGGAGAGATCTTCTATTATCGTGGAGCTTGACCCGCCTAAGAAATTAAATACGAATAAATTTTTCGAGGGTGCAAAAGCCTTGAAAGATGTTGGCATTGATGCCATTACGTTAGCGGATAATTCATTGGCTTCTCCAAGAGTATGTAATTCTGCTCTCGGCTATCGTGTTAAAAAGGAAATTGGAGTAAGGCCATTGGTGCATATTACATGCAGAGACCGAAATATCATCGGCCTTCAGTCTCATTTAATGGGGCTTCATACCCTTGGTTTACATGATGTATTAGCTGTAACAGGTGATCCGGCAAGAGTTGGAGACTTTCCTGGTGCATCTTCCGTTTATGATTTGTCATCATTTGAATTAATCCAGATGATTAAGCAGTTGAATGAAGGCTTATCGATTTTAGGAAAGGATTTAGGTGAAAAAGCTGCCTTTTCCATTGGTGCCGCCTTTAATCCTAATGTCAGAGCAGTCGATAAGGCGGTTCAGCGACTGGAGAAGAAAATTGAATTTGGTGCTGATTATTTTATTAGCCAGCCTGTCTTTTCAGAGGAAAAATTGATCGAGGTCCATCAAGCAGTAAAGCATTTAAAAAACCCGATATATATAGGCCTAATGCCATTAATCAGCCATAAAAACGCAGAATTCCTTCATAATGAAGTTCCGGGAATCAAAATATCAGATTCCATTCGGAAAATTATGGCTGATTGTAAGGATGATCCAGTTCATGCAGCGCGTGAAGGGGTTGCCATAACTAAATCTCTCATTGATGCAGCCGCAGAATTATTTAACGGAATCTATTTAATTACTCCGTTTATGCGATATGAGTTAACTGTTGAATTATCAGCATATGCCCATGAAGCAAGTGCCAAGATTGCAAGGAGGAAACAACATGCAGAAGTCACTATTAATTGAACAGCTAAAGAGTAAAATTCTCATTATGGATGGCGCTATGGGAACAATGCTACAGAATGCCAATTTAACTCCCGATGATTTCGGAGGCGAGGAATATGATGGCTGTAATGAAAATTTAAATATTACTGCCCCTTCTGTCATTAAAAAAATCCATCTGGAGTATTTAAAAGCAGGAGCAGATATTGTTGAAACAAACACATTCGGTGCAACAAGTATTGTCCTAGATGAATACGATTTAGGTCATAAAGCCTACGAAATTAATAAAAAAGCTGCCCTTCTTGCACGTAAAGCTGTCGATCAGATTTCAACCTCCCAATGGCCGCGATTTGTCGCAGGTGCTATGGGCCCTACAACTAAGACACTTAGTGTAACTGGCGGAACTACTTTTGAAGCGTTGACACAATCATACGAAGAACAGGCAATCGGATTAATTGACGGTCAAGTGGATCTTCTTCTCCTTGAAACGAGTCAGGATATGCTGAATGTAAAAGCTGGTTTTATCGGCATTCAAAATGCATTTGAGAAAACAGGCAAGAAGCTTCCCCTTATTATCTCGGGAACGATTGAACCAATGGGTACCACTTTGGCCGGCCAGTCAATTGAAGCTTTCTATATTTCATTAGAACACATGAAACCGTTAGCGGTTGGCCTTAACTGTGCCACTGGTCCTGAGTTTATGCAGGACCATATCCGCTCCCTATCAGGTCTTGCTTCATCAGCAGTTAGCTGTTATCCAAACGCTGGGCTGCCTGATGAAGAAGGACAATATCATGAAACACCTGAATCACTTGCTTTGAAATTAGGCGGATTTGCGTCTGAAGGCTGGCTGAATATTGTTGGCGGCTGCTGTGGAACAACTCCGGCCCATATTAAAGCAATTGCAGATGAAATGGCGAAATATCAGCCCCGAGGCTATGAAAAAAGCACAACCCATAAAGTATCCGGAATCGAACCTTTTATCTATGATGATCCTACCCTTCGACCTATTATGGTTGGCGAAAGGACGAATGTTATTGGGTCACGAAAGTTTAAGCGATTAATTAAGGAAGGAAAATTTGAAGAGGCTGCTGAGGTTGCCAGAGCACAAATTAAGGGCGGAGCTCACGTCATCGATGTTTGTCTTGCTGATCCAGACCGTGAAGAAATTGAAGATATGAAAAACTTCATGAAAGAATTGGTCAAGAAAGTTAAAGCTCCTCTAGTGATTGATTCAACTGATGACCTTGTTATAGAGAAGGCCCTTACCTACTCACAAGGGAAAGGCATAATAAATTCAATCAATCTTGAGGATGGCGAGGATAGATTTGCCGCAATCGCTCCGCTTGTTCATAAATATGGTTCCGCTGTAGTTGTTGGGACGATCGATGAAAAAGGCATGGGGGTTACAGCTGATAAGAAGCTGGAAATTGCCAAGCGTTCCTATGATTTACTAGTAGGCAAATATGGCATCCAGCCAGAGGATATCATTTTTGACCCTCTTGTCTTCCCTGTCGGTACAGGTGATGCACAATATATTGGAAGTGCAAAAGCAACTGTTGAGGGAATTCGATTAATTAAAGAAGCAATGCCAGAGGTCCAAACAATTCTTGGAATTAGTAACGTATCCTTTGGTCTCCCTCCTGTCGGCAGAGAAATATTGAATTCTGTATTTCTTTATCATTGCACACAGGCGGGACTCGACTATGCAATCGTTAATACAGAAAAGCTTGAGAGATTTGCCTCCATCCCTAAAGAGGAAGTTCAGTTAGCTGAGAAATTATTATTTGAAACAACTGATGAAACACTTGCTGCTTTTACAGAGTTTTACCGTGATAAGAAAAAAGAACAAAAAAGCATGATGCCTGATATGACATTAGAAGAACGTCTAGCCTATTATGTCGTGGAAGGAACAAAGGAAGGTCTTATTCCTGATCTAGAAGAAGCTCTTCGCACCTACCCTGCCCCACTTGAAATTATTAATGGGCCATTAATGGATGGGATGAAGGAAGTTGGCCGTCTATTTAATGATAACCAGCTTATCGTAGCGGAAGTTCTGCAAAGTGCGGAGGTCATGAAGGCATCTGTTTCTTTCCTTGAACCTCATATGGAAAAGGATGATACAAGTGCGAATAAAGGAAAAATAGTTTTAGCAACGGTTAAGGGAGATGTCCATGATATCGGAAAGAACTTAGTCGATATCATCCTAAGTAATAATGGATTTGAAGTCGTAGATCTTGGGATTAAGGTCCCTCCTTCCGAGCTTGTAGAAACAATCAAGAAGGAAAAGCCAGATATGGTTGGCTTATCAGGATTGCTTGTGAAATCTGCACAGCAGATGGTCCTTACTGCTCATGATTTAAAGCAGGCTGGCATTGATATTCCAATACTTGTTGGCGGGGCAGCTCTGTCCCGCAAATTCACAGATACGAAAATCGCGAAGGAATATGATGGCCTTGTTCTATATGCGAAGGATGCGATGAATGGCCTTTCCATCGCCAACCAGCTGCAAGATCCAGTTGAATTTGAAAAATTAAAAAGCGAACAAGCAGAAAAGCAAGAAGCAGCTCAAAACGCTGTTCCGTTTGACAGAAGTTCAATTGCTGTCGCTACAGCTGTGAAAGTAAGGCCAGCATTAAATACAAACGCACCTGTTTTTACACCACAGGATTTAAAAAGAAAAATATTAAATTCCATTACGATTTCACATATCGAGCCTTATATAAATAAGCAAATGTTAATTGGACATCATCTGGGCTTAAAGGGTAAATTAGAAAAACTTTTAGCAGAAAGTGATGAAAAGGCTGTAAAAATGAACGAAATGGTGAACGGATTAATTGATGATTCAAAAACAAATGGGTGGATTACGCCAGCTGCTGTCTATCAATTTTTCCCTGCACAATCAGATGGAGATAAGGTTCTCATTTACAATGAGGAACAAACTGAAATTATTGAAACCTTTGAATTCCCAAGACAAGAGGTTGAACCTTATTTATGCTTAGCTGACTTCTTAAAATCTAAAGAGAGCGGACAGATGGATTATGTCGCCTTCTTTACAGTTACGGCGGGCAGAGGGATTAGGCAAGTGGCCGATCAATTAAAGGAGCAAGGAAGGTTCCTTGAATGTCATGCCCTGCAATCACTCGCATTAGAATCAGCTGAAGGGTTCGCAGAACTTGTTCACAGACAAATTCGAGACCGCTGGGGTTTTCCTGACCCAGTTGATATGACAATGAAGGATCGCTTTGCCGCTAAATACCAAGGGCAAAGGTTCTCATTTGGATACCCAGCTTGTCCTAATTTAGAAGATCAGCAAAAGCTTTTCAAATTAATCAGCCCAGAGGACATTGGAGTAAATCTGACAGAAGGCTGTATGATGGAGCCCGAAGCATCAGTATCAGCCATTGTTTTTGCTCATCCAGAGGCTAGGTATTTTAATGTTGCAAAGGCATAACCCTTTTTCATAACTAAAAGCCAAAAACGTTGAAACTTTATTCAAACGTTTTTGGCTTTTTTATTACCTCTTCTCCATTATGTTGTTGATTTTTTTACACTTACATGAATAACCCTCTCGTTTTTTGGATCAAATTCAATATGAATAAACAATCCGAATTCCTTGCCGCCTTCTCGCAGCCAAAGCTTAAATTTTTCTATAGATGAATGATCCTTGTTCTCCCTGCCGATATGCAAATAATCGACAATATCTGCTTTTGGATATTTTTTCTTTGCTGTTTTTACGGCTAATTGTCCCCACTTTGCGTACGGTGGTGCATCTGGCTGAGCATAGAAGACCTGGCTTGAACATAGCATCAGAATCGTAACAATGAAGAACATTCTTCTCAACTCAATAGTCATAATGGTTCTTTCCTTTTATCTTCAATTGCTTCTCGGATCCGTTCTTCCTCCTCCTGAACGGAAATATAGGCGCTTTGTACGGCGAAATAATGATGTAGCAGATCTTTTTCATCCTGGCATTCCATACCTTCATCCTTTAACATTTCGCTTCCCTCCTTTTTGTAATGCTTTTCTATAGAATTTGACATTAAGGTCTTGCTTATTCAAGACACTGATGAACAAGACATACTTGAATATTATTTTCTTTTCATTGCAAGCTATTATTAGGAGGTGTTGGAATGAATCACGAAAAAGAGGTTCCAGATTTTACGGAAATGGATCATCAATTGAATGAAGCTGCATATACAACAGAAACGATTGTTACGAATTCAAATTTGGATTTAAACATTTCAACAGAAGAACAGAATACAGTAGAAGTAGTAAGCAATCATTTATAGAATAAAAAAGCATTGCCGTTTTATTTGGCAATGCTTTCGTGATTTAAATCACAATTACTCTTTTGTTTTATGA
>NZ_JBALPC010000241.1:8880-12556 GCF_036965225.1 Bacillus sp. JJ1474
AAGAATAAATGAAAATTGAAAAAGGTGATGAATATGGATTACAAAATTAATACCCTTTTTACTCAAATAGGCGGAGCAGAAACTATTGAGAAGCTTGTCCAAGTATTTTATCCACGTGTATATGCTGATCCCGACCTAAGCCCATTGTTTGAAGGAGATATGGAAGAAATCATGAGAAAGCAGCGGATGTTTCTATCACAATTTACCGGAGGACCCGCCCTTTATAGTCAGGAATTCGGGCCACCTGCTATGCAGCACCGCCATCTCCCCTTCGAAGTCACGCCACTGCGCGCTAAGTGCTGGCTTCGCTGTATGAAGGAAGCTTTTGAGGAAATTGGGCTTAATGAAAATCCTGCAGGTGCGGCTTTTTATGATCGACTAACACAGGTAGCAGGGATTATGGTAAACACTCCAGATTATGAATAAAATATAGTTTGCTAATGTAAGACTAAGTTTGCTTAATTTTTCTTAATAAGTTTTCTGAATGCGCAAAAATAAGAATGATAATTATTGCTGCTACTATCCATAAAAGTTCAATGGAATGGTAAAGATACGAAATAGAAAATGGTATCAGGCAAATGGCTGCAAGTCCTGCAATCGTAAAGCTTTTAGTAAAAGGGAAAAATAGTAAAAAACCAATGATAATGACCAGTGCCAGCAATGGCTCGAATGTAATGATTCCCCCGATAAAGGTTGAAATTCCTTTTCCGCCTTTAAATCGAAAAAGGATTGGTTTAATATGTCCGATTACAGCTAGGCTAAGGCCAGCCAGCATTTCCAATTCTGTAAATTGCAGATATCTTCCAATTATGATGACAATACTGCCTTTACATGCATCACCGAGAAATGTAATGACAAAAGCCTTTTTTCCATATAATCGTCCGATATTTCGTGCTCCTGGGTTTCCGGAACCTTGATTATGTACATTTCCTTTCCCAAAAAGCTTTAAAAAAATGTGAGCAGTCAGGATATTGCCGATAAAATAAGAGCCAATAAAATAAATTATTTGATTCATATGGATCTCCAGCCTTTTTTGATTGTTGGACTAGGAATCTAGCAGTCTAGTTCTGAATTATGTAAGAGATATATACTATATTATGGACAAGTATCATTGATTATTCAATAAAAATAACACCCAAAAAATGGGTGTTATTTTTTCAAGCTTAATTCCCCTTGCTGATGATACGAATTTAGATCGTATGATGATATTTTGGTTGGGGATAAGGCATATAGGGAGTTTCCAATATAAATAATCCGATTAATTTGATTCTCCCATTCCTCATATGGTGCTTGAGGATCCTGATGTGTTAATTTCGTTTGTAAGTGAAAGCCCGTTCTTAAATCAATGTTGTAAACAAATCCTCCTTGGAACTCAAATGTAGACTCATATTCACTATTTGGTTTGTTTTGATGAACGGTAATTGGAAAGGCAAAAAGATTTTTCTTTTTATCAAACAAGAGTGCTTTATGATCATGATTTAATGGTGAGTACGTACCTCTGCCTCCGATAATTTCCGTAAATTTCTCTTTCGGATTTGACATATCACTTACATCGAAAAGGGAAATTTTTACCCCATCCGTTAAAATGATTGGCTGATTACCGGGACCTTTCCCGCTTACCTTTGTATCATAACCAAAACCAATGAGATGATTTTCGTCAAATGGGTGCAGATAATTGCTGAAACCTGGTATTTTCAATTCCCCTAGAATCTTTGGATTCTTCGGGTCCTTTCCATCAATGACAAATAACGGATCCGTCTCTCTAAAGGTCACAATGTAAATGCGATCATTCATAAACCTTGCTGAATAAATTCGCTCTCCCCTTGCAAGATCCTCAAGT
Organism: Bacillus sp. JJ1474; assembly: GCF_036965225.1. Classification (NCBI taxonomy): domain Bacteria; kingdom Bacillati; phylum Bacillota; class Bacilli; order Caryophanales; family Bacillaceae; genus Bacillus; species Bacillus sp. JJ1474. The sequence goes on from NZ_JBALPC010000241.1 coordinate 10,721, forward strand.
TCACCTACCTGCTTTAGATTTTCATCCAATATATAAAGATTATTCGCTGAAGGCCGCTTGTCATCCCAAACATAGCCCTTTGTCGTGGCAATGCGAAAATACCCAGCATATTCATCCATGGAAAACTGGTTTAATACCGTTCCCGGAACTTCACTCGAGCTATGAAATTCCACCTTCATGCCATCCACGTTAAATTTATAAACAGTTGTATCTGGCTGTTCAGATTTACCGTCTATATGTGGAAACCAATAATAGTTGCTGACCGCTATATAGAGATTATTTTTTGACATATAAAGATTATTGCCGCTGCCTAAATAGGTGGATACGGAAATTTTTTCAGTTGGTTTATCTAGATCAATTACAGCAATATTTGTGAAATTTGTTTCGCTCGATCCAGGAAAATACTGAATATGATCGAAATCAACTGGCTGCAAGCCTGGTTTCTCTAATGAATCGGAATACTTAGGGCGTATATCAATTTCTGGATTGTCTTTCAAGATCCAAACATCTGGATATTTATTAGCAATAAGATAGACTTTTCCATTCATAAGCCTAGATGAAAGCAGTGAGCCTTCCATTTCGAATTCTCTTATTTTTTTCGGTGTCTGTTTATTTTCAATATTGTATATAATGGCTTTCGTTGTTTCGTGTACAGGAGCAATGGCAATTTTGGCTATTTCTTTCTGTGTCGGGTACGGCATCTTCCCGTAGCTATTTCCTAAAATAATTAACTGATCCTCGTATATAAAAAGCTGGTAAGGAGAAAAAGAATGGTCAAATGATAGCACAGACTCTAATGTCATCTTATCGGAAGGAGCTGCTTTAATGATTTGGACCTTTTCGTCCACGACCTGATAAATATGCGAACCATCTGTTTTAACCGTATCTGCTTCATCGATTCCCTGAACCTGAACATTCGTTTCAGAATAATTAGACCCGCTTTTATCAGCTGCCGCACTTTCCTGTGAAGACTCCTTCACGCTAATTGAAAAACCTGTTTTATGTTTCTTCTCTTCTTCCTTTACACGATTTAATAATAATTCATTTAAGGCAGTTTTTGATTTAACTGAAGGAAGAGTGTCTTTTACTTCGAAGGATTGGCTCTTCCCAGAAAGCAGTTTTTTTCCGAGGGCAGATTTTATATCTGAGCTCAGATGCAAAGTATAATATTTTGCCTCTAATGAATATCCGCCATCAGGAGGTTCTACAATAACAGAGTTTCCCTCCTTACTGACATTCACTTTCACTTTTTGGTTTTGTCCCTTTTCATCTATCACATAAACCGTTTTTTCATTTACACTTTTTGGATCTAGTTTAGCGGAAAAGTTAAATTTCCAAATCTTATTCTGCAGGACAATGGTCTTATCATTTCTTGTATCCATCCCACTGACAACCTTTAATTGTGTAATGAGGAAAAATGAAAACATCACTGTTATAACTGTAAAAATTCCGCCTATAGTGAACCATTTTTTCTTCATTGCTGTCCCCCCTTTATAGCTTTTGACGAAATAGGATTCCCTTTAGTTACAATCACTTCCTTTTCATCCATAGATTTACTTCAAAATTAATAATAAAAAATATCCGCTCGATTTGAGCGGATATTTGATCTTTCTCATTATTCACCAGTCTTGTGTTCTTTCTAGCAATTTATCAATTTCAATTCGTCTGATTATATAGCTGAAATCACCTTCATCTGCCATTTCTTCGGTAGCATCTAACAGTTTATCAATATCGGCATTAATTAAAATCATAATCAGAACTCCTCTAAATATTATTTAATAGGTATTTGGATGTTTATTTTTATAAGAGCATTCGACATTATGAGAGATATTATGG
>NZ_JBALPC010000242.1:0-9465 GCF_036965225.1 Bacillus sp. JJ1474
GAAATATTTTAATTGAACGGAGTCTTTCTATGAATACTGTATTAACGCAGCCGTCAGCAGCACCAGTAATTCAGGCACTTCGATCTATTGGCTATAATGCCAGCACTGCTATTGCTGATTTGATAGATAACTGCCTGGATGCAAAAGCATCAATAGTTAATATTAATTTTGATTATGGCGATTCAGATGGAATGATCAGAATAATTGATAACGGATTTGGAATGAATGAAGAGATGCTTCAGACTGCTATGAATATTGGTTCTAAGGATCCTCGTGCAAAAAGAAGCACCAATGAACTCGGACGATTTGGAATGGGTCTTAAGACAGCATCATTCTCTATGGGAAAGCGATTAAGTGTGCTTACAAAAAGAGAAGGCCAATATTTTGAGAGATGCTGGGATTTAGACCACGTATCTGAATGTAATGAATGGCAGCTTTTCACAAATATTCCTGAAGAAGTTAAATTAAAAATGGGAGAAATACTAGAAGAAAGCGGCACAATTGTCTGCATTGATAAGCTTGACCGTTTCATGGGATATGGAGGCAAGCGAAAATTAAAGGAAACCAGCTATTATAATAAAGTGTCCCGAATAAATAGACACTTGGAATTTGTCTTCCACTCTATTCTTGAAAAAAACGAAGTGAAAATGTTTATTAACGGAAAAGTGATTGAGCCATGGGATCCGTTTATGCGATATCATCAGAATACAATTGAAGGCGAAACACAGATGCTTCGAATTAATGATAATAGAATTAGAGTCCAGTATTTTATCCTGCCTCACGCTTCTAACTTAAATGAGCCGGAGTACAAAAAGGCAGGCGGATATAAGGGCTGGCGTGATCATCAAGGTCTGTATATATACCGTGAGAATCGGCTGCTTTACTTTGGAGATTGGATGGGGATGTTCCCAAAAGATGCAGCTTCCCAGCTTGCAAGGGTTCGTATCGACCTGCCTAATACTGCTGATTCTGATTGGCAGGTAGACATAAAGAAATCAGGCATAAACTTACCTGAGGATGCGAAAAAAAGGCTAGAGACCATTTCTGCTATTGCAAGGAAAGTGTCAAGGGATATATTCTATTTCCGGACTCAGACAGGTTCCACTAACCAGACATTTAAAGGAAGTCTGAATACTTGGGAACAGTCAGGAAGCGAAGATGGCCCGCAACTTATTCTAAATAGGAATCATCCAATTTTATCAGAGCTCCTTAAGAACTTGGATGACGAAAATGCAAAGCTATTAAACTTGTATCTTAAATTTGTGCAGCTTGGCTCGCCAAGTAATATCATAGATTCTCCAAAGGTTCCCGAAGAACAGGTTCAGGAGGTGCAGGATAGTCAGAGAGAGCTGGTTATCCAGTTTGCTGCTTCCATGTTGATGCTTAATGTAGCAGACAATGAAGAACAGCTTCTGAATATTTTGATATCACAGCCGGCATTTGACGGGTTAAATCGGGCAACATTGAAAGCTATAATAACGGAGGCGAATTTGTTTGTCAGTAATTGATAATAAGAGTCTATTTGAACAGACCTTTACAAATAATTATTATCTGCTTAAAACAGTATCTTCAACGCAGGAAGAAGCTGCAGAGAAAGCATTAGAATCAGCTAGGATGCTAGCATCTGGGTTTGGCCCAATTGATGATGTAATGTTTCAAAAGTGGTCACTTGAAATGTTTAAGAAATACAAAATTGGTTTAGAGGTTCCAAAGGATTATGTCATGCGGAATGGTAGAGAAAAAGGCTGGTTTAAGCCTCAAATGGCAGCGAGCGGATTTTACTGGACTAGGTACCGCAGATATCTCACTGAGGTAAAAAAATGGCCATTGGAGGCTGTTCAAGCAATTGACGAGACAACAAATCAAATTATGGCTTCAATTGGAAACCCTAAATCTATGGAGCCATTTGATAATCGAGGTCTTGCATTAGGGTATGTTCAGTCAGGGAAAACAGCCAACTTCACAGGACTTATCAATAAAGCCTATGACTTAGGCTATAAATTGGTCATTGTATTATCTGGTATTCATAATGACTTAAGAGCCCAGACACAGATTAGGCTGAATGAAGAAGTGATTGGCAACCGGACAGATAAGAATGGCAATCCGATTGGAGTTGCCCAAATATATTCTAATACAGCAGATCATATTATCTCCTCCTGGACAACAGATATTAATGATATTAAGTCCAGCCAAAGAGGCACAAGCAATCTCAATGCTCCTACTTTAATGGTTGTGAAGAAAAACAAAACAGTATTGGAATCGCTTAGAGATCAGCTAATCAATCACCGTGATTTATATAATCTGGATATTCCTATCCTTATAATAGACGATGAGGCTGACCAGGCATCTGTTGATACTTCTAATCCGGACAAAAACGAAGATCCAAAAACGATTAACCGGCTAATCAGGCAAATACTTGAGGTATTTAACCGAAAGGCTTTTGTTGGCTATACAGCAACACCTTTTGCAAATCTTCTTATCAGTAAAGAGGGGAGAACCGAGGAAGAGGGAGATGACCTCTACCCGAAAGATTTCCTTGTTGGTCTTCCTAAACCGAAGGAATATTGCGGGCCTGAAGAGTACTTTAATGTAGAAGAAGATGCAGATGACACAAGGCCAAGTCTAATTCGTCCACTGAGACAGGAAGATCTTGATGTATTTACTACTATAAAAAAGAAAACAGATGCTGATAAATTCGAAGAAGTGCCGCCGCAAATGCGAGAGGCAATCTTGGCATTTTTACTCGCTATTGCCATTCGTAATTTGAGAGGGCAGAGAAAAAAACATAATTCCATGCTTATTCATACATCACGCTTCAAGGATGTTCAATCAAGTGTGAAAGATGAAGTCTGGCGGACTTTTGATGCTATCTCAAAACAGCTGCAGTATAATCCTGAAAGCAGTGTGATTGCTGAACTTCAAGAGCTGTATGAAAATGACATTCGTCTGACTAGCAGAGAATGGCCAAATGAGAATCATCCTGATTTCAGCTGGGAAGATGTATATGAAGAACTAAGAAAGTGCAGTGAGAGTATTCAGGTATTTGAAATAAACGGTAACAGCCGGGATGCTTTGGACTATCATCAATATAAAGAAGATGGATTAAATGTAATAGCTGTCGGCGGTGACAAATTATCAAGGGGACTTACGCTTGAAGGATTAAGCATCACTTATTATTTCCGGAATACGCTTATGTATGACACACTCATGCAGATGGGCCGCTGGTTTGGCTATAGAAAAGGCTATATGGATCTCTGCCGTATTTACACGTCAGAAGAGATTGCTTCAAATTTTGAGCATCTGGCTATCGCGATGATCCAGCTTCGCCAGGAGTTTGACCGTCTTGCTGCAATGGGAAAAACCCCCTCTGAATATGCAGTCAAAATGCTGAGTCATCCAACAATGATGCTGACAAGCCCATTAAAGATGAGAAATGCCGTATCTTCAAATGTGATTTATGCAGGTACATTGCAGCAAACACGGCTATTTGACCCGAGTGAACAGGTGCTTAAAGGAAATATGGACGCCACTGTTAAGTTAGTTAACAAGCTTCAATTAGAAAAAAACACTTACAGAAAAACGAACTACTTTACAGCATCTGACGTTAATGCAGAACTGATTAAAGAGTACTTGTCAGAGTATCAGACCGCTGACAGTACCATTGTGAATTCCGTATTGATTTCTGATTATATTGACCGTGCTAATAGAAGTGGAGAGCTAGTAAAGTGGACTGTTGCAGTGGTTGAAGGAGATCCTTCTGTCAGCTCAGGTCTGGCAGAGTACCCTGTTGAAATAGGAAAACTAAAATTAAAATCAGCTGCTGCCCTCGGGAAGAAAGTGACCCCGCCGGTAAGCAAGGATCAGATAAGAGACATTGGGGCAATTGTATCTCCAAATCATGAATACATTGACCTTGACCCTGAAGAGATAAAGGGAATAAAAGACCGGACAGAGAAACGAAGAATCCGTGACAAAGAAAATGGATTAATCCTAATATACCCTTTACATCCGCAAGTGCCGATCTTCGAAAGTCTGGATGTGGAATTCTCTTCAAAATTAGTGCCAATTGGAATTGCATTTTCTTTCCCTGGCACTGAGATTGATGATACAAGTGTCTACCAGACTAACAAAACTGTATAAATAACTTTATTTAAGGAGAGTAGCTGTGATTAACCTAAAAATAGAGTTTGAACAAATGATCAAGGAACTTAAAAGCCAAGATGACAGTGAAGTCTATAAGCTTAATGTCCTTACTTACGAGAATCCTGTCATGTTTGCTGGAATTGATCCAGCCAATCATCATCGCCAGCTTTACATTGACTTGGGAACCGAACCATGGGCGGATGATCAGGAAAAAGCCTTGCCGAAATGGCGCGGGATGTCTGTGAAAATTGAGTACTTTGAGAAGGTTTTTCTTTTAAAACAGCATTATTTTCTCGTTATCAGGCAAGAAGATGAACAAAGCTCAGAAATTTTGGACGTTGTCCTTCAGAACCTTACTGATCATTTACTGGCTGAAAATGAAGAGTCTCTTTTCTCCACAGTTTATAGGGTGCTCGATAAATGGAGAACCTTTTTCCAGCGAGGCGGGTTCAAAAGGCTTTCAGAAGAACAGCAAAGAGGGTTATTTGGAGAATTATGGTTTATAAATGAATGGCTTGATAAAAACCCTGGACAGCCCCCGCTTATTATTGAGCAGTGGGAAGGCCCTACAAGAGGTAGAATTGATTTTAAAGGAAGCCGATGCGGTCTTGAGATTAAAACTGTCATTGATAAATTATCTAAAACTATTAAAATATCTAATGAAAATCAGCTTAAATTAAGTGAAGCTGTGTCATCTATATTTCTTTATGTATGTTTTCTTGAGCAGAGCAGAACACACGGATTGTCTCTTCAGGAACTCGCAAACCAAGTTCGGAACAAAATAGCAGAAAGGTCCGAAAGAATTGCACTCTTATATTATGATCTAATGACGGACCTTGGTTTTAGAGAAGAAGAATACGCTGATACTCTGTACTTTGTAGAAAAGACAGAAGTCTATGAAGCAGGGGAGGATTTTCCCAGACTGCTAAAGGAAGATCTCCCTAAGGGTATTTCTCACGTAACATATAATATCGATCTTACTCATTGTTCGGAGTTTGAGAAAGATCAAGAAGCCATATACCAAATGTTTAGAGTGGAAGGATAAAAAATGGTAGAAACTAGACAAAGAAAAGAATTTCTCATCGATTTTATGGAGGAGCTAGAAGAAAGGGCGGCTAAAACAGGGAGTTATCAGGTTCCATTTCTTGAAAAAATGCTGTCGTTTATGGAAAGGCCTGATGATCCTGAAATTTTGATCCCGCCTTATTTAGATACAGCAAAGAATATTGCAGTCAATGCTTATTCCTTTGACGATGAGAATAATATATTAGACCTGTACGTAACGGATTATAATTTTGAACAAAATGAAGATGATCTACTTACAGTTAACATGACTGCAGTAACAGAGACTGCCAATAAGGCAAAACGATTTGTAACAAACGCAAAGTCACTTATGCAAACTATTGATCATTCATTAGAAGCTTTTGACCTTGCTAAGATTATTTCGAATGAGATGGATAATCTTAACGAAATTAACATCTTTGTTGTAACAAACATGTACTATTCTTCTAATAAGCCTGTAGAGATGTCAATCCCTGGTATTGAAACAGTCAATGTACAAGTTTGGGATATTGATCGTATTCAGCAGCTCATTACTTCCGAACAGGCTATTGAAACAGACTATATTGATTTTGAAAAGGATTATGGTGAAACCTTTGAAATGATGTTTGTTCCAGATCCTGCGAATGGGATTAAGGAATTTGACTGTTATGTCGGATACATTTCAGCAGAACTACTAGCAAAAGCATATGATGAATGGGGACAGAAATTAGTTGAAAGAAACGTCCGCTCGTTCCTCCAAGCGAGAGGAGGGACAAATAAAGGTATAAGAGATACACTAAATGATCCTTTTCAGCGTAAAATGTTTGTAGCCTATAACAACGGTATTTCAACTGTAGCCCGAACTGGTGATTTTGAAAAGGTAAATGAAGGTGTAAACCAGTATAGAGTAAAGGGTCTAAGCGGCTGGCAGATTGTTAATGGAGGACAAACTACAGCTTCTATTCATAAGGCTTATAAAGAAGGAATTAGCCTGCAAGATGTTTATGTCCAGGCAAAGCTTACTATTCTTCAGGTTAATGAATTTGTTACAAAAGATCAGCATTTGTTAGAAGATGATATGATCTCAAGAATTTCACAATATGCAAATACACAAAACAAAATAAACAAATCAGACCTTCTCGCCAATACCCGGTTTATGTCTGATTTAGAAAAGTTCTCACGAAATATTTGGATTCCTGCACTTGATGGCAGAAGACCAGAGAATAAATGGTATTTTGAACGTGCAAGAGGCCAGTATATGGTAGATATTAGCCGAAGAAATCGCGGAAAGGAACAAAGCGATTTCAAAAAGCAGTATCCTAAAAATAAAGTACTGACAAAAGTAGACCTTGCGAAATATTTCATGTCATGGGAAGGTTATCCTCATGTTTCAAGTAAAGGCGGAGAGGAAGCTTTTAAAAAATTCATGGATTTGAACAAAAGTTTTTGGAGCGGCAGTACGCAGGACAAAATAACTCTTTCTGTCTATCAAAAATTAATCGCAAGAGCAATCATTAATCAGCGCGTAGAAGAGATTGTTAATGAAATGAAGCTGAGAGGCTATAAAGCGAATGTTATTTATTATACAGTCGCTATGCTGCATCATTTGTACAGCGGGCAAATCGATTTAGTTGCAGTTTGGGAAGAACAATCTTTATCTGATAAATGGGATGAAGTTATTAGAATCATTACTGATAAGACCTTATTCTATTTAAAAGACTCAGCTGGTGAACGAAATGTTACTCAATGGGCAAAACAAGAGGCGTGCTGGATACAATATAAAGATTCATGTTCGAAAGAATTAAGTAATTTAATTTAAAACATGAAAACACCCTTATCTTATTTCAGCAAAGAGTTGGGTGTTTTCATTTTGAATTTTGTGCACTTTTAATAAAGTCAGCAATCATTTCTATGGTTTTTTCAAAGTCCTGTTTAAACTCGTGTTCCCAAATGCGGAGTACTCTCCAGCCATTCTCAATGTAAAAGCTTGTTACCTCTTTATCCCTGCTTTTATTTCGAAAGAGTTTATTCATCCAATAATCTTGGTTTGATTTCGGCATATTTCCATGAACGGGGCAGCAGTGCCAGAAACAGGAATCAATAAATATGACAACTTTGTATTTTTTAATGGAGATATCAGGTTTTCCAAACATTCTTGTATTTTTTCTGAATCGAAACCCTTTCTTCCAAAGTGCTTTCGTAACAGTGTTCTCTAGCTGCGACTGTGATTTAATAGCTTGCATGTTTTTGGAGCGTTGTTCTTTGGTTATTTTTTCAGGCATTGAATCACTTCCGTCTTTTATAACTATTAAAAATATTCCCTTAAAGGTACTGGCTTAAACATGATCAAATCCCTTTTAATATTAGTAGTTTTATTATGGTATAATTGAAAAGTTACTTAAAAAAGACTTGAACAGAACATTCGTTCTGTTACAATGTAATTAGAATTTACTACTTCATGTAGAAGTGAGGTTTTTAAATGGATAAACTAAAAGTAATGGATCTTTTTGCAGGAGCAGGCGGTCTCAGCAATGGATTTGAACAGACTGGAAAGTTTAAAGTTAAGGTTGCTGTAGAAATCAATGATTATGCAAGGGAAACATACAAAAGAAACCATGAAAATGATGTTATTTTACATAAAGATATCACTCAACTGGAGTATGTAAATAACGAAGGAGAACAGAAGCCAGAATACAAAGATATTGATGTAATAATCGGAGGCCCTCCATGCCAAGGATTTTCCAATGCAAATAGGCAGCAAAATACACTAATTTCTTCAAACAATCAGTTAGTAAGAGAATTTATTCGTGCAATAGAGGAATTAAAGCCAAAAGCATTTGTTATGGAAAATGTTAGAACATTAGAATCTGAAAAACATAAGTTCTATCTAAATGATAAAGATGAAGCAGAATTAAAAAGATTAAATATTGAGCCATCAGAAGAACATATTAAGATTGGATACAGAAATTCATATTCAGGGAGATTAAAAGATTTTCTTTTCAATGCTCATCAAAAAAAGATAGATTTAAAACCTTATATGGTGAACAAAGAGCTTTTATCTAAGCTAAACTCTTTGTTAAAACACGCTAGAAACCAATCGAATAGAGCCTTAGTGGAATTCATTAATAAGGAAACAAATCAAAAATATTTTACAAGAATTATCAATAATCATTGGCAGGAATCACATCAAGAGTATTGGGACAACCTTTACCATTTAGATTGGGCAGATCTGGGTGAGATGCTTAAAAACTTAATTGAAAAAAATGATTTAAATCTTTACGATTTAAAGAGCAGATTAGAAGAGATTGTTGAAACTCAAAAGGTCATTAATAAAATATCTGAAATAATTCAGAACCATGTAATACTGTATGATATTAAAGTTAATGAGCATGATTTTCAAATTACTATAAAATCTTTTAATGTTTTTAATTATATTAAACGAAAATTCTCGGACCTGGGTTATAATTTTAATGAAGATCAATACATTTTCAATGCAGCGCGATATGGAGTTCCACAGGAAAGAAGAAGACTGATTTTGATGGGAGTCCGAAAAGACTCTTTAAAAGCTGAAAAGGTAATAACTCCAAAACCTTTATTTTCAAATAAAGAGGATTTTTATAAAATATATGATGCGATTGGGGATTTAGAGAAGTTAGCCCCAAATACTGATGTTAAAGAAGATGAAATGGACAGGGGACCCAATACGCCCATTCTTGGCAGTCCATTAAATGAATACCTTAACAATAATTGCAATCAAAAAATTTATAACCATGTACGGACAGAATCCAGGGATGTTGCTGTTAAAAGATTTCAAGCTCTAAAAGAAGGACAAAACTTCCACGATTTAGAGGAATCATTAAAAACTACCTATACTGATCATAGCAGGACTCAAAATACTATTTATAGAAGACTATCATACAGTCAGCCGGCAGATACAGTTGTAAATGTTAGAAAATCAATGTGGATACATCCGGTAAAAGACAGAGCTATCAGCATTAGAGAGGCTGCAAGATTACAATCATTCCAAGATTCCTATAAATTTTTTGGATCGAAGGATTCTCAGTATCAGCAAATTGGAAATGCTGTTCCTCCAATCTTGGCAAGGTGTATAGCAGAAGGGTTATTGGAGTCGTTAGGAATAAAGTTAGAGGTTAATACTAAAGATATAATACTTCCGAAGCAAATGGTGAATACAGGAAAACAAGAGGTCCATTGACCTAATAATCTATAAAAGAAGCTACATCCGATGGATGTAGCTTCTTTATTTTTCAATAATTAAAT
>NZ_JBALPC010000243.1:0-807 GCF_036965225.1 Bacillus sp. JJ1474
TTCTTATACATAGACTAAAGGGATTGATATAAATGAAAAAAGGTTTACAGCTGCTCGGTTGTTTGCTGTTATTTATACCGCTATTATCCGGATGCATGTATCCAAAAGAACAATTAGCACAAAAAAAAATTCCTTATGAAGATCAGATTAACGCTGTACAAACAGCTGTCAATTCTTATAAAGAAGCAAATAACGGACTTCTGCCTATTAAAACTAAAGATGAATCAACCCCAATATATCAAAAGTACCCAATTGATTTCAAAAAGCTTATACCTCAATTTATGGCAGAGTCGCCTGGTAATGCGTACGAATCTGGAGGGGTTTTTCAATATGTTCTAATAGATGCAGAAACAGAGCCAAAGGTAAAAATTTTTGATTTAAGAATGGCTGAAACGATTCGGGATATTAAGTTAAGAATGAAATCACAGAAATACCCTCCTTATAAAGAACAGCTTGCAAAAAATGTTTTTACTTTGGATTTTACTAAGCTTGGCTATAAAGAAAGCCCGGTAGCATTGAGTCCTTATAGTGGAAGAAATCTGCCATTTGTGATTACAGGTGAAGCAGAGGTTTACGTTGATTACACGAGTGATCTTCATGAGGCCATGCAAAAACAGGAGATTTCTTATAAGCAAGGGGACGATGTAAGGGAAATCCTTACGAAAGAATCTGCATTTGTTCCTGCTTATTCTTTACCGTATACAATTGATGAGGAAACAAAAAATCCAATCTTTTTAACGAAATAGGCATAACCCTTCTTCTGCAAAATATATTGTAGGAGAAGGGTTTTTTTAATGCTATTTTAAC
>NZ_JBALPC010000243.1:837-2546 GCF_036965225.1 Bacillus sp. JJ1474
TAACGAGATAGGACAACATCATAAACATATAATGTCCAAACGTAATTGATAGGATAATATTATCCCACAGATTCGGGAGGGGATCACTTGGAAAAGGTAGATATTTTTAAAGATATTGCTGAAAGGACTGGCGGCGATATCTATTTCGGAGTAGTAGGAGCTGTACGTACAGGTAAATCAACTTTCATAAAAAAATTTATGGAATTAGTTGTTTTGCCAAACATGAGTAATGAAGCTGACCGTGCTCGCACCCAGGATGAACTCCCTCAAAGTGCAGCCGGAAAGACAATTATGACAACTGAGCCTAAGTTTGTACCCAATCAGGCAGCTTCTGTCCACGTGGATGAAGGCCTGGACGTTAATATTCGATTAGTTGATTGTGTAGGGTATACGGTTCCTGGTGCTAAAGGGTATGAGGACGAAAATGGCCCAAGAATGATTAATACTCCTTGGTATGAAGAGCCGATTCCGTTCCATGAAGCGGCAGAAATTGGAACTAGAAAAGTCATTCAAGAGCATTCAACCATTGGGGTCGTGATAACTACTGATGGTACAATTGGAGAAATACCTCGCAGCAATTATTTGGAGGCAGAGGAAAGAGTAATAAATGAATTAAAAGAGGTTGGAAAACCCTTCATTATGATTATTAATAGTGTACAGCCTCATCATCCAAATACAGATTCTCTAAGAAATCAGCTTTCTGAAAAGTATGATATTCCTGTGCTAGCTATGAGTGTGGAGGGCATGAGGGAATCAGACGTATTAAATGTTATGCGTGAAGCCCTGTATGAGTTCCCAGTGCTTGAAGTCAATGTAAATCTCCCAAGCTGGGTGATGGTACTTCGCGAGGATCATTGGCTAAGAGAAAGCTATCAGGAAGCTGTAAAAGAAACAGTAAAAGATATTAAGAGATTACGGGATGTTGATAGGGTCGTCCATCAATTCAGTGATTTTGATTTTATTGATCGGGCGGGACTAGCAGGCATCGAAATGGGTCAAGGTGTAGCAGAAATTGACTTATATGCCCCAGACGATCTTTATGATGAAGTATTAAAAGAGATTGTGGGAGTAGAAATTCGCGGCAAAGATCATTTATTAGAATTAATGCAAGATTTTGCCCATGCCAAAAGGGAGTTTGATCAAATTTCAGATGCATTGAAAATGGTAAAACAAACTGGCTATGGGATTGCGGCCCCATCATTGTCCGACATGAGCCTTGATGAACCGGAAATCACACGCCATGGCTCGCGGTTTGGGGTAAGACTTAAAGCAGTAGCTCCATCCATTCATATGATTAAGGTTGATGTAGAATCAGAGTTTTCTCCAATCATTGGAACAGAAAAGCAAAGTGAAGAACTCGTTCGCTATTTAATGCAGGATTTCGAGGATGATCCTTTATCAATTTGGAATTCCGATATTTTTGGCCGCAGCCTTAGCTCGATTGTTCGAGAAGGAATTCAGGCAAAGCTTTCGATGATGCCTGAAAATGCAAGATATAAATTAAAAGAGACACTAGAAAGAATTATAAATGAAGGATCAGGCGGTTTAATAGCCATTATTTTATAAGACTCCACTCGGGGTCTTTTTTTGTTTTTTCATATAATATGACAAATAAACAAAAAATTAGGCGGTAAATGGGTGTAAAAAGAAAACTTTCCCAATAAAACGTGAATTATTCTTGATAACACGAAATGATTGTGATAATCTTT